>NZ_JBSSAB010000017.1:0-59652 GCF_054058195.1 Thermostichus sp. OS-CIW-29 | reverse complement strand
AACGGTGCGAAGGTGATTGCGCTTTTGGGGGCTGCCGTAAACCAGCCTAGAGGTTCGTGGTTGGCTTGCCAACTGCAGGGCTGCCGAAAGCCCGCCCTGTACTGCGAAGCAGTCAGGGTCGGGTAGTTTACCCTCACCTGATATGAAAGCTCAGCTTCCGGTGACGATTTTGACAGGTTTTTTGGGCAGTGGCAAAACCACGCTGCTCAAGCGCATCTTGGAAGAGGAGCATGGGTTGCGCATTGGGGTTATCCTCAACGAGTTTGGCGAGATTTCCATCGATGGCGAGTTGGTCAACATGCCCGAGGGGGGGCTGATGCAGCTCAACAATGGTTGCCTCTGCTGCACGGTGCGAGAGGATTTTGAACGGGCGGCCCGCCAGCTGCTCCAGCATGCCCAGGCGTTGGACTATCTGGTGGTGGAAACCAGTGGGGTGGCGGATCCCAGGCAGGTGACCGAGCTATTTGTGCAGAGGGTCTTTCATGAGGAGTTGCGCCTGGATGGCGTGGTGACCTTGGTTGACGGTGCCGAATACTGGCGCAATTTCCAGCGCTCGCAAACCGCCGCCCACCAGATCGGCAGCGCTGACATTTTGTTGCTCAATAAGGTGGATTTGATCTACGAAGCCGAACGAGAGCGGATCCTTCTGGATCTGCGCCGCTACAACCCCGCTGCCCCTTGCCTGCTCACCACCCATGCCCAGGTGCCCTTGGCCCGCATCTTGGATGTGCATGCCTTTCGTCCGGAATTGTGGGATCCCAGGCTCCCCAATGCAGAGACTGAGGCCCACCATAGCCATCACCTCGAGGAAGACGGGATCCAATCGGTGAGCTTTCAACTGCAGCAGCCGCTGGATTTGGCGGCTTTTCGCGATTGGCTACAAGACATGCCCGAGACCCTTTTTCGCGCCAAGGGGGTGCTGTCGGTTCTGGATGAGCCGCAGCGGGTTATCTTCCATCAAGTGGGCCAGCGGCAAACCCTTTTTCTGGAACGGGACTGGGATCCCGATGAGCCCCGCTTGTCCAAAATTGTGTTGATTGGCAAAGGGCTGGAGCCGGAACAGCTGGCTGCCGGCCTCAGCCGGGTGTGCGGGGCAACCGCCGCTGGCTAAGGATCCTCTTCAGTTTTTTCGGTTTTTGGATTGGGTGATCTGGGATGGCTCGCAGCAAACTTTCAGAGCAAGAACAACAGCAAATTGTTAGCGCCTACCGCGGCTCGGCAGCGACCGCCGTCGAATTGGCGGAGCAATTTCAGGTGAGCATCACCACCATCACCCGCGTGTTGAAGGAAAATATCGCTGCCGATGAGTATCAGCGGTTGATCCATCTCAAACGCTCGGCTGCCCGCCGCAAAGACATGGGGGAAAAAGCTGTTGTTGGCGGGATCCCAGCCCCAGAGCAGCAGATTTTGCCGCTGGAGCCGGAGCTGCCTTCTCCATCTCCCTTGCCGGAGCCCCCCGCAGAGCCGAACGCAAACGACGAAGGCGAGGATAACACCGCTGGAACAGAGTCTCTGCCAAAACTGCCCCCAGAAGAACTGCCGTTGGCGGCTGAGCTTCAGGAAGATGTGGAGGATGTCGGGGAAGAGGATGAGGAAGAGACCGAAGAAGACCGTGACCTCGAAGACGAGGATGAGGACGACCCTGACTATCTCCTAGAAGATGAAGATGGGCCAGAAGAGGATCCCCTCACCGATCCCGGCTATCAAATTCAGGTATTACCCCTGGAAGAGCTCACCCTACCGGAAACCTGCTATGTCGTTGTTGACCGCTACCAAGAACTGACCACCCGCCCTCTCAAAGAATTCTTTGGCTCGGGATCCCTGCCCATCGAAGGGATGGATAACGCCAATACGCTGCCGATTTTCGACAGCCACAAGGTGGCCCGCCGCTTTTCCGAAATGAGCCGTCGGGGCAGCAACACCTACCCACCCTACCGGGTAATCCAGTTTCCCGGCTACATTCTGGAGATTGTGCGCACCCAACTGCAAAAGAAAGGCATCACCCATCTGCTCATGGATGGGCAGATCTACAGTCTTTGACAGGATCCTCAAGCTCAGAAGTGGGGGACTCCTGTTACTGGCGCAGGTTGGCAACACTACGTGAACGCCAGCCGCACTTCCTGTTTTAGCCTACCTCGCCACAGCAGCAGTACCCGTCTCTTCGGACATTTGGACTGCCCCCGCCCCCACGGGCTTATGGATCGCTCCTCAGCTCCCCACTCACACTGATGGAACCAAAGGCTCATGCCGTGACATACTCCCGCACTCATGCTGATGCAAAGCGCTCCGCGCCGCTAAAGCGAGAGAGGGCCGGGCTTCTCGGCGGCCTAGCTAAGCCTTGTAGCAGGCAGAAATACGCAAAGTTTGTGATCATTCCACAGCCGTCGCCGCGTATTCCAGCTCCTCTTCCACCACTTCCGGTGGGGCCTCTGCCGCTTGTCCTTGCTTAGCGGCCAGCAGTTGCTCACGGTACTTGGCTGCCATTTCCTCAGCCTTCTCGTAAACCAGCTTGGGATCCCGAATCATGTCGCCGGGATTGGGCTCCAGTTGCTTGGTGGACAGCGAGATCCGCCCCCGCTCCGCATCTAGATCGATGATCATCACCTTCACTTCGTCGTTGACGTTGAAGACGCTGTGGGGCGTGTCAACATGATCGTGGGAGATCTCGGAAATGTGCAGCAGGCCGGAGACGCCGCCAATATCGATGAAGGCACCATAGGGCTTGATGCCCCGCACCGTGCCAACCACCACCTCGCCCACTTCCAGCTTGTTCATCTTCCGCTCCACCAAGGCGCGGCGATGGCTCAACACCAAGCGGTTGCGGTCTTCGTCCACCTCTAAAAACTTCAGGGGCAGCTCTTCGCCCACCAGCTCTTCTTTTGGCTTGCGGGTGCTGATGTGGGATCCGGGGATAAAGCCCCGCAGCCCCTCAATCCGCACCAGGGCTCCACCTCGGTTGGTGGCAAAAATGGTTGAGCGAACGGTGGCATCTTCTTTCTGGAGCTGCCGTACCCGTTCCCAGGCCCGCATGTACTCAATGCGGCGGATGGAGAGGGTCAGCTGTCCCTCTTCGTTTTCTTCGGTGAGGATAAAAAACTCGCGGGTTTCTCCCGGCTGCAGCATCTCGTGCGGGTCTTCCAGGCGGCTAATCGACATCTCCTGGAGCGGCAGAAAGGCAGCCGTTTTGGCCCCAATATCGATCAAAGCACCGCGTGGCTCCACCGAGAATACTGTACCCGCCACAATTTCGCCAGGGCTGAAGTGATAGTCGTACTTATCCAGAAGGGCGGCAAAGTCTTCAGTGGTAAAACCTACATCGGCAGCAGTGAATCGACTCATAGGGGTGCAGTAACAGATCAGTTGCGCGGGATAAAGGGTAGAAGGCCAATCGAGTTTGGCAGGATCCCACTTCCACTTTCCCACCTGGGGAGGATGTGGCTGGGAAATACCATCGTAGCTTAGAGGAGCGTCTTTTGTGGCAAGTTTCCCGGCATCTTGCCAAGCTGGAAGATAGAAGATTTGGGAGAAGAACGATTGCACTTTATCGACCAAGCCGAAATTGAAGTGCAAGGGGGAAATGGCGGGGATGGCATCGTTGCCTTCCGCCGTGAGAAGTATGTGCCGGCTGGGGGGCCATCCGGCGGCAATGGCGGGCGGGGCGGCTCAGTGATCTTGGTGGCCGATCCCGGCCTGCAAACTCTGTTGGATTTTCGCTTTCAACCGGTGATCAAGGCGGAACACGGGGCCAAAGGGGGGCCCAACCATCGCAGCGGGGCCAGTGGTGCGGATCGGCTGGTGCGGGTGCCCTGCGGTACTGTGGTGTTCAATGCGGAGACGGGGGAATTGTTGGGCGATCTGGTGGGCAAAGGGGATCAATTGCTGGTAGCCCGTGGGGGCAAAGGCGGCTTGGGCAATGCCCATTTTTTGAGCAACCACAATCGCGCCCCCCGCCAATTCACCAAGGGCGAAGCGGGAGAACGGGTGCGCCTGCGCCTGGAGCTGAAGTTGATTGCCGAGGTGGGCATTGTCGGCCTGCCCAATGCGGGCAAGTCCACTCTGATTTCGGTGGTCTCCTCTGCCCGGCCCAAGATTGCCGACTACCCCTTCACCACGCTGCAGCCCAATTTGGGAGTGGTGCCCCATCCATCGGGAGATGGGGTGGTGTTTGCCGATATCCCGGGGCTGATCGAGGGGGCGCACTTGGGGGTGGGGCTGGGCCACGAGTTTTTGCGCCATGTGGAGCGCACCAGGGTACTGATTCATTTGGTGGATGGCACGGCGGCGGATCCCGTCAAGGATTACCAGATCATTCAGCAGGAGCTGCGCGCCTACGGCCACGGGTTAATCGATAAGCCACAAATCCTGGTTTTGAACAAGATCGATGTTCTGGATCCCCAGCAGGTTGCCGAGCGCGCCCAGAGGCTGTCTGCTGCTGCCGGCACTTCGGTGGTGACCATTTCTGCGATTGCCAAGCAGGGGCTGGATGCCCTCTTGCAGCGGGTGTGGCAGTGCCTGGGTCGGGGATCCCAACAGCCTGCGCGGTTGGATCTTGTGGGGGCAAAATCCATCCAGTCCTAGGGCAGAAGAATCTTAGAATAGGAAAGCCCCTGCCTTCCCAGAACCCAGAGACGAGTGGCTATGTATATCTCGGCGGAGGATCTGCCACCGGATTTGCGTCAGATCATGTTGGCCGTTGAACAGGCGGCTCAGGCGAGGGCGGGAGCGTGTGTGGAGCTGCTGATGCTCCTGCGGCTGCTGGAGGAGTTGCACCGCGCGATCCTGGAAGGTGCCTTTCGGGAGTCTTTGCCCAACACCCGTCAAGCTCTGTATCGGGTGCTTCAAGATTTGGAAGAAGCCGGCGACTGGCCCTATCTGCCCCGTCTGCACATCCAAGCCCTGATGCAACAACTGAAGGACTGGCCCGAATCTCAGGGATCCCCGCCCGCGTCGGTGCCACCGACCCCCCGCCCTCTTGTGGAAAACCCCCTGGGGGGTAGCTGCTCCCAGTCTTGACCTCTTCCCATCTGCCCGATGGCCGAGTACTTTAAGCTGCATCCGCAACAGCCCCAGGCCCGTTCCATCCGGCGGATTGCGGCGGCTTTGCGGGAGGGGGCGGTGATGCTTTACCCCACCGATACGGTTTACGCCATTGGCTGCGACGCGACCCACAAACAAGCAGTGGAGCGGGTACGCCGTATCAAGCAGCTCTCCAACGACAAGCCTCTTACCTTTTTGTGCCCTTCTCTCTCACGCATTGCCCACTATGCCCAGGTAACCGATTCGGCCTATCGGCTGATGCGGCGGCTGATCCCGGGCCCGTTTACGTTTCTGTTGCCGGCCACCAAGCTGGTGCCCAAGTTGGTGATGGAGCCCAAACGGAAAACCACCGGCATCCGCGTGCCCGACTCGGCCATTTGTCAGGCTTTGCTGGAAGAGTTGGGCAATCCAATTGTCTCCACCTCTGCCAAGCTGGGGGGGGATCTCGTCGGATCCCTGGACTTAAGTTCTGGGCAAGCCTGGGAGTGGGAGAGCGACCCCTGGGATGAGGGTGGGATCTTTGCGGCTGAAGAGATGCGGCAGTTGGAAAAACAGGTGGATCTGGTGCTGGATGACGATGCCCCCCGTCGGGCCAAGGTCTCTACGGTAATCGATTTGACCGGATCCGAGCCGCTGGTGGTGCGGGCCGGGCTGGGGTATGAGCAGGTGGCAGATCTGAACCTGAAACTGGTGGGAGAAGACGGTTAAGGGCAGAGGGATCCCGCGTTCTCTAAAATAGGGTCAGTGCCTTCGGAGTGTGCCCATGTCTGAGGCCCTGGCTCAGCAAAAATCGGCTCTGCTGCACCTACTGGAGGCGACCGACCGGGGCCGGAAAGTTTCCCCTGACCAAAAAGCCCAGATTTTGTCTCAAATTGCCGTCCTAGAAGCGCTCAACCCCACCCCCAAACCAACATCTGCTGCTGAAGGGTTGGAGGGGAACTGGCTCACCCTCTTTACCACCAGCACAGCTCTGCTGCGGCTGGCACAGTTGCCTTTTTTGACCACCGGCGAGATCTACCAGTGTATTCGGGCCAAGGCTGGACGGGTCTTCAACGTGGCGGAGATCCAGGGATCCGGCTGGCTGGAGGCTTGGATGCCACGGGGAATCTTGGCGGTATCGGCACGCTTTTACCCCGAATCTGAGCGCCGGGTGAGGGTGATTTTCGAGCGATTGGTGTTCGGATCCCAAGCTTTGATGAGCTACGAGATCGAGAGTTTTCTCTATTTGCTCGAGCGGGCTCCGGAGCGGATCCCGGCTATTCAAATCGATATTCGCCGCCGCGAGCCAACGGGTTGGCTGGATATCACCTATTTGGATGAAGACTTGCGGCTGGGTCGGGGCAGCGAGGGGAGTGTATTTGTTCTAAAGCGGGTCGGCTAGTCGGAGGATCCAGAGGACTCCGTTTCCGCCCTTTCGTGAGATGGGTTTTGGGTTAGGGTGAAGCCTATTTCCTGGAGAACTTGCAAGGCGCGGTAGGACTCTCGCAAAGTTTGCAGCTCCTGTTGAGTTTGCTCCAGTTGCCGGGCCCATTCTGCCTGTTGGGAGCGCAACTCTCGATTTTCCAATTTTTTGCGCTGCAGGATGCGCTTGAGTTTTTGCTGCTGCTGCTGGAGTTGAGCCCGCTCTGCTTCTGCGTGTTGCAGTTGGGTCCTTTGGCGTTCCAATTCTATTTTCAGGGTGGTGACCTGGGATTGAAGTTGGCGGAGCTTTTGGCGCAGCGCTTGCTCTGGCGTGGGTTTGGTCGACTCGGAGCTTGGAGAAGGGGAAGATGTTTGTAGGTTTTGCAGATGCTGTTGTAACTGTTGGGCTTGGGCCTGCAGGACTCGAGACCGTTGCTGCTCGCTGCGCAGTTGGGCTTGGGCGCGTTCACAGGTCTGGATTTCGGCTTTCACCCGCTGCTTGATGCGGTCAAGGATCTTTTGATGGCGGAGCTGGGTTTGCCGGATCTCCTGAGCCACCTGCCAAGGGCGAGGATCCCCCTTAGGTTGTCGTGGCTCGCCGCCGTGGTCGGCAGGATCAAAGGGAGATAGGGTCGCCACCAGCGATTCTCGAAAGTCGCTCCAGGAAGCCGATTGCAGACCCATCTGAACCACCCGCCAGGCCCCATAGGAGGCCCCAGCGGCAGCCAGGATCCCAGGGATCCCGGCCAGGGAGAGGGAAACCTTGGGCAGGGTGGGCAGGATCTGATCCAGCAGCCCCACCACCAGGGCGAAAACAAAGATCCCGCTCCCCGCGGCAGCGGCACCTGAAACCCAAGAGGAGCGGGAGAGCATCATCGTTTTTTCGTCATCACAACCGCTAGAGCGGGAAAACCAGGTTCAAAAATGGCCTGTCTGCACTCAGTTTATCCCGCCAGCAGCCTCTGTTTCCCTCTTAGGGCACCTGCCATGCCCGTTGGTGGTAGCCCTCTAATTGGGCCCAGGGATCCCCAGCCGCTGCGTGGGTGTGGCCGTGCTGAGGGTGATGGTGAGAATGAGGGTGGTGATGGGATCCGTGCCCGTGATGGTGGTGATGATGCTCGTGAGGGTGGTGATGGCTGGATCCAGCTCCAACCTCTGCGCTCACGGCCAGGCGAAACTTGCACAGGTGGCAGTTCATCGGGGTTTGGCCCTGCAGGGCTTCCTGCTCCAGTTGCTGCAGGCTGTGCAGCACCGTATCCACAAGGCCCAATTCCGGCAGCATCAGCCAGTCGATTTCCGGCTGTCGTTGTCGCTGTTTCTCCACTGCCGCCTCGATTTTTTTCACCAACACCCCCGTAAACAGAAAGTAGGGCAGCACGATCACCCGACGCGGCTGCCAGGACGAGGCCCGCTCCAACCCCACAGGCAGGCGGGGATGGGTAATGCCGATAAAGCAGGTCTCCACAGCGGCAAACCCGGATCCTTCCCAAAGCAGCCGAGCCAGTTTACAGGCTTCGGCATTGGCCTCAGGATCGCTGGAGCCGCGACCCACAAATAGGAGCACGGTTTCTGCCTCTGGGATCCGCCGCGGTTGGGCAGCTATCAGAGCAGCCAATCGGTCTCGCAGCAGTTGCAGGATCTCGATGCGGATCCCCAGCGGCCCACCGTAATGAATGCGCAACTGGGGATAGAGGGCCTGCAGGCGATCCAATTCCATCGTCACATCGAACTTGTTGTGGCGGGCCCCAAACAACAGCAGCGGCAGGACCACAATCTCTTGCCACCCTTGGGCAATACACTGCTGGATCCCTTGGGCGATACTCGGCTCCGTCAGCTCCAGAAAACAAGGGATCACCGGTCGATGGGGAGTGAGGGATTGGTAGACTTGGGCCAACTCCAGAAAGGCTTGCCGCCCTTCAGGGTCGCGGGATCCGTGGCCGATGAGCAACAGGGGCAGGGGGACAACAGGAGACTGCCCAACCGCAAGCGGAGGGGAAACACTGAGGGTATTCAACACAAAAAACTCCGTTCCTTGTGAATCGCAAGGGGTACAGGACAACGGCAGGTGGGTGTTCTGGCTGAGGGAGGGATCCCATCACAGTTGCGTCACAGTGGCGGACTTGCACCGCGCTTTCCCCAGTCTGCCTGAGCCTTTTAGGTTAGCTTGCCGCTTGTCGTTCACCAAGCCCCCTGGGGGGGATGTCCTTGTCTGCCAGAAGATAGCCCTGAGGCATGAGCGGTACGGCAGACTCATGCTCAAAGGGCAGCAAAACTGTTGCCGCGCTAATCCCCCTTGCCCCTGGGAGAGGGCCTAACGCCGGCCCGCTGGTCTGGGGGGCTGAAAGTGTCGCAGGCGCAGGGCATTGGCGACCACCGAAACGGAACTCAGGGCCATGGCTGCCCCCGCCAGCATAGGGTTGAGCAACCAGCCTGTAAAGGGATAGAGCGCCCCAGCGGCAATCGGGATCCCCAGCGTATTGTAGATAAAGGCGAAGAAGAGGTTCTGGCGGATGTTGTTGAGGGTGGCCCGGCTGAGTTGAATGGCTGTGGCGACTCCCCGCAGATCCCCCGACATGAGGGTAATATCGCTGGCGGCCATCGCCACATCCGTACCTGTACCAATGGCGATCCCCACATCGGCTTCTGCCAGAGCCGGAGCATCGTTAATGCCATCTCCCACCATCGCCACCCGCCGTCGCGGTTGTCTTAGGCTGCGTATGTAAGCTGCCTTCTGATCCGGACGGACTTGGGCAATTACCCGCTGAATGCCTGCTTGCCGAGCAACCGCTTGGGCCGTGGTGGGGTTATCCCCGGTTAGCAGGATCACCTCTAGACCCATCTGTTGCAGCTGTTGCACTGCCTCAGGAGAGGTGGGTTTGAGCGGATCGGCAATGGCCAACAGCCCCACCAGGCTCTGGGATTGGGCTACGCCGATCACCGTTTTGCCCTGGCTTTCCCAATTCTGAACCCGCTCTGACCAAGAGGGATCCCAGGGGATCCCCATCTCCTGTAGCCAGCTCAGCCGACCGATGCGAATCCACTGATCTTCCACCCAAGCTTCTGCCCCACTGCCTACCCTTGCCTGAAAGTGCCAGGCAGGAGGGATCACAATTTTTTCGGCTTCGGCTTTCTGCACCACCGCCTGGGCCAAAGGGTGTTCCGAGTGCCGCTCCACTGCCGCTGCCAGGCGCAACACCGTCAGGGGAGAGGAGCCGTGGGCCCAAATATCGGTGACAGTGGGACGACCTTCAGTCAGGGTGCCAGTTTTGTCCAAGACCACCGTGCGCAAGTGGTGGGCCAATTCCAGGCTGTCGGCACTTTTCACCAGGATCCCCAATTCTGCCCCTCGTCCCGTGGCCACCAGGATCGAAGTGGGGGTTGCCAACCCCAGCGCACAAGGGCAGGCGATGATCAGCACCCCAATCGTGTTCACCAAGGCCAGTGTCGGGTTATCGGCCAGCACCCACCAGAGCACAAAAGTTAGAACTGCCACCCCAATCACCGCCGGCACAAACCAGGAGGTGACCCGATCCGCCAACTGTTGAATCGGAGCTTTGGATCCCTGGGCTTCCTGCACCAGGCGCACGATCTGGGCCAGAACTGTGTCTTTGCCCACCCGCCGCGCTTCCATCACAAAGCTGCCCGTCCGATTCAGCGTTGCCCCAATCACCTCATCCCCCGCCGACTTGAGTACAGGCAGGCTCTCGCCGGTCACCATGGACTCGTCGAGGCTGGAGGATCCCTCTAGAATGACCCCATCCACCGGCACCTTCTCTCCGGGGCGCACTCGGATCCGATCCCCCACCTGCACTTCCCGAATCGGAATATCCTGCTCCACCCCATGGCGAATTACCCTTGCCGTTTTCGGTTGCAGCCCGATCAGCTTGCGAATGGCTTCGGAGGTTTGCCCCTTAGCCCGTTGCTCCATCCACTTGCCCACCAGAATCAGGGTGGTGACCACCGCCGACACCTCATAATAGACATCCGGGTGCAGTCCTTGCCGGTGAAAATAGTCGGGGAAAACCGTTGGGAAAACAGAATAGAAAAAAGCCGCGCTCGTCCCCAAGGCCACCAGCGTGTTCATATCCGCTGAACGCCGTTGCCAAGCAGCCCAGGCTCCCCGGTAAAAATGCCTGCCCACCCAAAACTGCACCGGAGCCGTCAGCAGCAACTGCAACCCAGGATTGTGCAGCCACATGGGAAAGCCCGGGATTTCCATTCCCAGCATCATCGGCAGGGATCCGATCACCAGCACCGTGCTGATGCCCACCCCCATCGCCACCTTCAGCTTCAATTCCCGTTCTGCGGCCCGTTGGGCGATCCGCTCTGGGTCTGTCGGATCGTCCAGTTGCCAATCCTCTTGGATGAGGCGCGCCCGATACCCCACCCGCTCCACCGCCCGAATCAACGCCTGCGGATCCACCAGCCGGGGATCCCCTTTGACGGTGGCCTGCTCACTGGCAAAATTCACGGATCCGGAGGATACTCCCTGCACCTGAGTGAGGGCCTGTTCGATGCTGCGGGCGCAGGAGGCACAGCTCATCCCTTGCAGGGCCAACTGCCAAGTGCCCTCAGGAGAAGGCGCAGAGGCCGATAGTGCAGCCGATGACCCTTTATGGGCAGACATGGCAACACCTTGTTGATGAAACGACAGCTACTCTCCACCCTGGGCAGGGCGAAGGCAGCCATCTGTACAGGAATTCAAAACAGACGCCCGACCGTTCTCGACCCAGCCTTGACTAGGCCGGGGGATATCCCACCTGGGTGAGGGCCTGCCGCAAATCGCCCACAGACCGCCCAGAAGTAATCCGCACCTGTTTGGTTTTGGGATCCCCTTCCACCTGCGCCTGGGGATCCAGTTGCCGCACCGCTTGCGCAATGGTGTCTATACAGGCCCCACAGGCCAGCTTGGGCACCGTCAAAACAACCTGCATCTTGGAAAACCCCCCCAATGCCACTGAAAGGATGCTAAACCTTACAGTGGGCTGGAAGGTCAAGAGGGAGGCTGAGGCTCGTCCATATTCCAGCGGTAGTCCACCTGATAGCCCCGCTGTCGCCACTCTTCCTCCAGTTGCACCTGTTGGGTGAGGGCTTTGCGCAGGGAGTTGATCAGCTCTTGCGTGCGGCCTCGGTTGCCAAAATCCTGTTCCTCTACTGCCGGAAAGGTTTGCCGCTCCAACACCCGCAGCAGAAATTCGTAGTGGATATGAGCCGGCACAGGAATACGTTTCATCGATCCAAGCAATCCTTAGAGATCAATTGTTCTCGCAGAGATCCATTGATAAATGGTTTTCATTCACTGAGATGACAACAGGTGGCGCACAGCTTGGCCGGGATCCGGCTGGGTCACCAGCGCTTCCCCCACCAGCACAGAGCGCACCCCCCAGGCCCGCAACTGCTGCAGATCGGCGGGGGTATGGATGCCGGACTCGCTGACCACAGGCAGATCGCCAAGGAGCTCCGAGTGGGCGGCCAACAGGTTGCGCGTTGTGTTTAAGTCCACCGCAAAGGTTCTCAGATCGCGATTGTTGATGCCAATGAGCACCTGCCCCCTGGAGTCTTGCAGTTGGGGCAAACGCAACACCCGCTGCAACTCTTGGGAGGTGTGCACCTCCAGCAGAGCCGCCATGCCCAATTGCCGAATCAGCTTGAGAAAGTAGCCCAAATCCGCATCGGAGAGAATGGCGGCAATCAAGAGCACCGCATCTGCCCCCAGGCTGCGGGCCCAGAGGATTTGGTAGGGGTAGAGGATGAACTCCTTGCAGAGGATGGGGATCCCTACTGCCTGACGGATCCGGCGCAGATACTCGCCGCTGCCCTGAAAGAACCGCTCATCTGTGAGCACCGAGAGGCAACTGGCCCCACCGGCCTCATAGCTCTGGGCAATGGCCACCGGGTCAAAGGGATCCCGGAGAACGCCGCGGCTGGGAGAGGCTTTTTTGACCTCGGCAATCACAGAGATAGGGTGAGGCGACTGGGTGAGGGCCGCCACAAAATCCCGCACCGGCGGGGCTTGATCCAGTTGCCGTTGCAATTCCTTGAGGGGAAGCTGCTCCCGTTGCCGCTCCACCTCCTGCTCTTTATGCCAGACGATCGCTTCCAAAATGTGGCGCGGTTTGGCTTCCGGCGCTGTTGTCTGGTACACCTGAGAGGCTACGACCACCGGCGGGGCAGGAGAACGCCGACGAATAGAAAGCGGCTCACCTTGCAGCTCCATACAAACCCTGAGCAGAACCCTACACCACACCCTAGACTACCTTAGTGCTCCGCCACCGGTTTGAATAGCTACCCCGGACATCCCCAAAACTCATCTGGCGAAGGCGTTTTTTTTACCCTATGGTTGAGTCTAGAAAGGTGGTGTAGTCTTTATGCGCCTCGGCGAGCCATGTTCTGGCGGCCGTCCATTTTTCCCCGGCCAGGGGCAGTGGCTCGGTGGGGTCAAGGCTGGTGCTGTCCATGCTGTTTTAGAGGAGTTCAGGCGTGCTGTACCTAGCAGAGCTATCCAAGCCGATTGGATTTGCTAAGTCGTCTCTGCAATTGCTGGCCAAGCAGCAGCAGGACAATACCTGGGTGGCCGTGAACGAAGAATCCATTACTTTGGAAGGCCGCATTGCCCAGGAGGCTGGGCGCTTCAAGGATGGGTCATTGGTGCTGGCGGAAATCTCCGGCGGCCGTCAGGTCGCCCGCATCAGCGAAGCCGCTCGCCAACTGGTGACCTATCTGCAAAACTTCAGCCAACTTCAGCTCAGAGCCCGCAGCCAGGAGGAGGAGATCGAGGTTTGGAAACAGTCCCTCACCTTTCAGGCGCATGAGCTTACCCGCCGCGAGATGGAGCTAGCAGCCCAGGAAGAAGAGGTGCAGCGGCTGTATGAGCAATACAAGAGTGTAGAGGAAGATCGCAAACTTCTGGACAGCCTCAAAGAGGAACTGGCAGCCCAGCAAGCTTACTTGGCTGAACAACAGCGCCTGATCGGAGAGCAGCGGGAAGCTCTGAATCGGCAGCGGCAAGAGTTGGAAGCCCAGTTGCAAGAAGCTCGCTCCAGCCGCTTGGGGGAGGCAGAAGCAGCGCAGCTACAGGCTTTGATGCAACAGCTCCAGGAGAGTCTGCATCCGGCTGGAGATCCCTTGGCGCTTCTGCAAAGCTTGAAAAGCCACATTCAGCAGCAGCAGGAGCACTTGAATCAACAGATTGCCCAACTGGAAGCAGAACGTCAGCAGGCCCAGGCCCGGCAAGACGAGCTGGATCGAGACTACCGCGCTTGGCAAGAACGCCACACCGCTTGGTGGGGATCCCGACAATCCCTGGAGCAAAGCCAAGCAGAATGGCAAACTCGGCAGGGATCCCTGCGAGCCCATCAAGAGCACCTGCAGAGGATTCTCCAGCAGCTGCAATCTCAAGAGAGCCTATACCAGAAAGCCTCTCGTCTGGTGCAGGAGTACGACTTTATCGTCGATGGCAGCAGCAACGGCAGGGCTGGGGAGCCGGCGATCTCGGTCGAGGAGCTGGCGGCTTTGGTCAGCCAACTGCGCCGAGATTACGAGCAGCGGGCGGCCCAGGTCAGCCAGCAGCGGGCCGAACTGGAGCAAAACCGGCAAACCCTGCGGGAGCTGCAAGAGCGGCTGGCCAGCGCCTCTCCAGAGGAGCGGTTTGACATCGAGATGGATATCGACTATGCCCAGTCTGCCTGCAGTGCTTTGGAAGAAGCCCTGCTGCCTCAGGAAAAAAACCTGCAGCGAGAGTATGAAGAGTTGACCCGCCAGGAAGCCCGCCTTAGACAGCTGCAAAATCAAGCTGCTGCCCCGGTTCAGGTCGATATTGGGCCGCTCCTGGAACAGATCGGCAGCCAGAAGCAGGATCTTCTCCAAGAAAAAGGTCGTCTGCAAACCCTCATTCAACAACTGGAATCGTCCTTGCCTTCTCAGCAGGAGCAGCTCGCCCGCCAACGGCAGGAATTGGATCAGCAGTGGCAACACCTGGAGCAAGAGGAGGGATCCCTGCGGGCGCGCGCCCAGGCCATGGCAGAAACCTGGGGTCGCCTCAATCACCTGCAGGCCACCCTCTATCCAGAGCGGGATCGGTGGGCAGCGTTGGCGGGAGAATTGGCGCAGTTGGAGACGGAGCTGAGCCAACACCAAGCCAGAAACTCCACCGCACGCGACCACGTCCAACAGGTACACTCTCTCTTGGCTACCCTCGCGCAGGCGTGAGGGAGTTCACGTTTCCTGTGGGGGGTGGGGAGAACCGGCGCAAGCGGAACTGCGGCCTTAATTGAGGAAAACAAATCTGGTAAAATTCGCTAGCACCCTGCAGCCACTGGGGCTCCCAATTCTCGGGCGAGGGGACTGCAGAGGTTAGTGCGTTTTGCCCCGCTTCTTGCTTGCAGTTGCCAAGGATATTCCAGTGTGAGGTCAGCTTGTGCGAATTGCGGTCGATGCGATGGGGGGTGACTACGCTCCCGAAGAGATCATCAAGGGCGCCCTGCTGGCCCATCGGCAGCTCCGGGTCGGGATTGCACTAGTCGGTCGTCCAGATTCCCTCAAGCCCTTTTTGCCTCAGCCCTTGCCTGCTGGGATCACCATCGTGCCTGCCGAGGACGATGTGGGCATGGCGGAAGAGCCGCTGATGGTGCGCAAAAAGCCCAAAGCCTCCATCAACATCTCGATGCAACAGGTGCGCTCCAACCAAGCGGATGCCGTGGTGGCCGCCGGGAATACCGGAGCAGCGATGGCTGCGGCCTACCTGAATTTGGGCCGGCTGGCAGGGATCGATCGCCCGGCCATTGGCGCTCTTTTGCCCACTTTGAAAGGCAAGCCGGTGCTGCTGCTGGATGTGGGGGCCAATGTGGATTGCCGGCCCCGCTTTTTGGAGCAGTTTGCCCGTATGGGATCCCTCTACTGCCAGTGTGTACTGGGGGTCGAGCGTCCGCGGGTGGGCCTGCTCAACATCGGCGAGGAGCCCAACAAGGGAAACGATTTGGCTCTGGCCACCCACCAGCGTCTGGCCCAGTTGCCAGGGATCCATTTCGCCGGCAATGCCGAGGGGCGGGATGTGCTGACCGGGGAGTTTGATGTGGTGGTGTGTGACGGCTTTGTGGGCAATGCCCTCCTCAAGTTTGCCGAAAGTGTTGGCCAGGTGATCACCCAGGTGCTGCGGGAGGAGCTGCCCCGCGGCTGGCGCGGCAAGTTGGGCTGCTGGCTGCTCCGGCCCAACCTCAAGCAGGTAAAGCGGCGCATGGACTACGTGGAGTATGGCGGTGCTTTGCTGCTCGGCGTCAACGGCATCTGCGTGATTACCCACGGCAGCTCCAAGGCGCCGATGGTCTACCACGCCATTCGCCTGGCCAAAGAGGCGGCAGAACAGAAAATCCTACAGCGGCTGCAGGCGGAAATGGTTGACCCTCGCGAACCTGAATCCAACCCCAGGCGGCGCACCCGGCCCCTTCAGGTCTACTCTGGCTCTGGCCCGGAAGTGTTGCCGTTGGGATCCCTGGAAAGGACTTCCTCCCGCTGTCCCGAACCCGTGGAAGATGCCCAGCCATAGCCTCCCGACCGTGCGGCTGGTGGGGGCAGGGGCTGCCCTGCCGGATCCCTGCCTGAGCAACGACGATCTCGGCCAGATCGTCGAAACTTCCGACGAATGGATCTGGCCCCGCACCGGCATTCGTCAGCGGCGCATTCTGCCCCCTGAGCTGAGCTTGGTGGATTTGGCGGTCCAGGCAGCCAAGGCCGCTTTGGCTCAGGCCGGGATCTTGCCTCAAGACCTGGATTTGATCCTGCTGGCCACTTCCACCGGTGTCGATCGGTTTGGCTCGGCCCCTCAGGTGCAGGCAGCTCTGGGAGCAACGCGGGCGGTGGCTTTTGATCTGACGGCAGCCTGCACGGGCTTTGTCTTTGCAGTGGCCACGGCAGCGCAGTTTTTGCAAACCGGGCTGTATCGGCGGGCCTTGGTGGTGGCGGCGGATGTGCTCTCCCGTACGGTGGACTGGGCAGATCGCACCACCTGTGTCTTGTTTGGAGATGGGGCCGGGGCGGTGGTTCTAGAGGCGGGGGAAACCGGCGGGATCCTCAGCATTGAGCTGCGCAGCGATGGCAGTGGCAGCGAGCTACTCAGCTTGTCCATGGCTACAGAGGCCAAGCCCCTGGTGGGATCCCTGCAGGTGGGGCAGTATCGCTGCTGCCCCATCACCATGAATGGCCGCGAGGTGTACAAGTTTGCCGTCCAGGCGGTGCCGGAGATCATCGAGAAGGCTCTCTTTCGGGCCGGGATCCCGGCGGAGGCGGTGCAGGGATATTTTATTCATCAGGCCAACCAGCGCATTCTCGATGCGGTAGCCAAGCGCCTGCAGCTGGATCCGCAGCGGGTGGCCAGCGTCTTAGAGCATTACGGCAACACCTCGGGCGCTTCGGTGCCGATTGCCTTGGCCACTTGGATCGAGCAGGGACGCTTTGGCGCCGGCGATCTGGGGGTGATGGCGGGCTTTGGCGCCGGCCTTACCTGGGGGGCGATTGTGTTTCGTTGGGGGAAATGAATTGATGACCGTTGCCTGGATCTATCCCGGCCAGGGATCCCAAGCGGTGGGCATGGGAAGGGACTTGCGGAACTGGCAGGGAGCAGGCCAGAAGTTGGCTTTGGCCCGTGAGATGTTGGGATGGGATCCCTTAGCTCTGTCGGAAGACCAGATCCACCAGACCGGCTACACACAACCGGCTTTGTTCACCGTATCGGCCCTGTTGACGGACTATCTCTACGCCCAGGGACAGGCTCCTGCCTGCACTGCCGGCCACAGTCTGGGCGAATACAGCGCCCTCTACGCTGCCGGCGTGTTTGATTTCGAAACCGGCCTACGGCTGGTGGCGCTGCGGGGCCAACTGATGGAAGCCGCAGGGGATCCCCCGGGCAGCATGGCGGCAGTGATGGGGTTTGACCGCGACAAGCTGGAGCACCTGTGCCAGATGATCCCCGACGTCACTCTTGCCAACGACAACAGCCCGGATCAGGTGGTGATCAGCGGCTCAGTGGAGGGGGTGCAAGCCGTCTGTGAGCAGTTGCAGGCCAAGCGCACCGTTCCCCTCAAGGTAAGTGGCGCCTTTCACTCGCCCTTTATGCAGGCTGCTGCCGAGGAGTTTGCCCACACCTTGCGCGCTGTTGACTTTCAGCCGCCGCGAGTGCCCGTCTACAGCAACTGCACTGCCACCGCCAGCCGGGATCCGCAAGCCCTTAAGCAGGCGCTGCTGGCCCAGATGACTGCCCCTGTCCGCTGGCGAGAAACCGTGTTGCAGATGGCCGCCGACGGCATCCAAGAGGTGTGGGAAATCGGCCCCGGCAACGTGCTGACGGGCTTGGTGAGGCGAACAGTGCCGACCCTGACGCGGTCCAATTTCAGCAACCTCAGCAGTTAGTGGATCTGTTTTTAACGGGAAAGAGCTCTGTCCCGCTAACGCGACCAGGATCCCTCCGGGTGGGATCCAACCGGCAAGCGACCCTGGGCCGGGATTTGTCCCAACAACACCTGCAGCAACGCCTGTAGAGAGACGGGGGTAGTGCCGTAGCAGGCCAAATAGACCGGGATCTGGGGCAGGGCAAAGGCGTCGTAGGGGGATCCCAAGGCCAACCCAATCACCTTTTCCGGCGGAAGGGATCCCAGCAGCAACCTCTGCGCCGGATGCCGCCACGTCTCCAGGGATCCCACCAGCACCTGCGCAGCCCTTTGAGCCCCTTCTTGGGCAATCCGCTGCTGTTCGGGGGTGGGATCCAGAGGGATGGAGAACACTTGGGCAGCGGGACAGGCTTTTTGCAGCAGCTCCCCCAACAAAGGTACAGGGGTGATAAGCAGCGGGTCAGGGGCCAAGGGAGGCAGGGATCCCCGTACTAGGGTGATGCTGTCTTGGGCGATTTGGCGGGCCAGTGCCCGGTGGTTTTCCAAGCCGGCAGGGGGGAAAGGGGGGCAGGGGGATCCCAATCCGTAGCGCCGCTTCAAGGTCAAAATTCGCTCCACCGACTGATCCAACTGTTCAACCGACAAGCGCCCGGCGCGAAACTCCCGCAGCAGATGGGCATAGGCTTCTTTTTGGATGGCCGGGCTAAAGCCGGGATCTGCCCCAAACACCAGCACATCGGCTCCTGCCCTAAAGGCCAGTTCTGCCGCTTCGGGAATGCCGTAGGTGCGGGCAATGGCCCCCATGGTCAGGGAATCCGTCAGGACAAGACCCTGGAAACCCAGCTTCTGCCGCAGCCAGCCGGACACCACCTCAGGGGCCAGCGTTGCCGGTTGCAAGGACTTCGTCCCGCTGTCGCCGACGGATCCCAGAGCCGGCATCACCACATGCGCCGTCATCATCGCCTCTGCCCCTGCCCGGATCAAAGCCTGAAACGGGCGCAATTCCGTGGTCTGTAGCGCCTCCAGAGGGCGATCCACCCGCGGCAACCCCAGGTGGGAATCCATATCGGTGTCCCCATGGCCGGGAAAATGTTTGGGCGTACAGAGGATCCCGGCTTGCCGATAGCCGTGCCACAGGGCGAGGCCGTAATCTGTCACCTGTTTCGGGTCTGACCCAAAGGCTCGGATGCCGATGATGGGGTTGTGGGGGTTGCTGTTCACGTCCACAACAGGGGCGAAGTTGAGGTTAAACCCCAAACTTTTCAGCTCCGTTCCCACCGCACGGGCCATAGCTTCCGCCTTTGCCAGGGATCCCGCTGCTGCCACTGCCATGGCGCTGGGGAACACCGTCACCCCCTCGGTAAGGCGCACCACCGGCCCCCCCTCTTGATCAATGGCTATCCACAGGGGGACAAGGGCTTGTGCCTGAGCCGCGGCAATGAGCTGGGCCACCTGAGGCAACGTTTGAATGTTGCCGGCAATCGAATAGAAGATCAGCCCGCCCACGTGGTAGTCCCGGATCATCTCCTCGAGAGCGGAGGAAAACTCAGCTCCCTCAAAATAAACCAGAAACAGTTGCCCCACTTTCTCCTCAAGGCTCCAAGCCCTGGGATCCACTGCGGCAGCGGGACGGGGTCCTTTCGCGTCAGCGGGACGGGGTCCTTTCGCGTCAGCGGGACGGAGTCCTATCGAGCATGTCAAAGCAGATGTCCTTGGGCGTCGCTGCCAAGAAAACCGGTCAGGATGAGCGTAAACTACCCGACATCAACCGCTAGGCGGTACGGAGCGGGCTTTTAGTAGCCCTGCAGTTAGCAAGCCAACCACGAGCCTCTGGGGTGGTTTACAGCACCCCCAATCGACCGTTACCAGTGCCTTAAACAACCGTTTCTGGTGTCCGCAGTATTATTATAGCATTCCTCCCGACACCGACCCTACGGGTACAGTGCGGGGCTCCTGCAATTTCTAGCTGAAGTGGCTCTTGCAGGTTTAGAGTGGCGATTGACTTGTAGTTGTGGCCATACTGGAGGGATGGCGTAAAGAACTGTAACCTCAGCAGTACACCAGAGTCATCTTGAAGTGCAGTGATGAAGTGCAGTGAAATAGTGCAGTAAAATTGTCTCTAAGGCGTTCTTTGTTCTTTGTGTTGGTTCTAGCTCCCCTTTCTCCTTAAAAAAAGAGGAGTTGTGAGTGAGAGAAAACCTACCCAAACATTACCTATGGTCAAAACAATCTTCAAGACAATCTCCTCTTCCACCCTGGGGTCGATGATGTTGCCTTTCTCCTGCCGCCAGCTTTGGATAACTGCCTTTCCCGCGTTGGCCGGAGTTACGGTGGCTATTGGTGGCCTTGGGGCGGGAGGATCCCTGTGGCAGGCAGGAGCAGCAGGTTTGGCTACGGGGATGACGGGCTATGTGGCTTCTGCTCTATCTGGGAGCGAGGCCAAAGCCAAAATCCAGCTTCTGCAGCACCTCGAAAATCGACAGAAGCAAAACGAAATCACTCCTTCAGACCTACAGCAACTGCAAAGCGAACTGGCCAACCTGCGTGCTGCCCTTGAAGATTGGGCAAAAGTCCAGCAGAAGGGGGTGGCTGCTGCCCAACCTTATGATGAGGCTCGTTCGCAAGCTCAAACTCCTCAGCTTCATTTTGAAACAGAGATCCAGATCCAATCTCAAGAAGAACGACTTCCTCAGTTACGCGCAGAAGAGCAAAGTCTGAAAGCCTCGATTGGAGATTTACAAGCCAAGAAACAGAAACTCATTCAGTCCCTTAAGGAGGGCATAGCCAAGGTAGAACAACTCCAATCAAAACAGAATCTCCTGAAGCAGGATATTGCCCGCTTAACCCAGGCTTGTCGGTCAACAGGCTCTAGTAACTCCATTAAACGGTCACCTATGCCCGCGAAAGGATCTTCAGACGTATCTCTTGGCTCGGTCCGCATGACCAAAACTGCCGCCGGCGTCGCATGGGCCGACAAATATGACGAAGTCTTTGCAACCCTCGAGGAGCGAATCGACAACCTGGAAGATAGCGCCAGAGCAATGGCAGAACTGGCATCGATGGAAGGCAACGGTAGCCGGTAGGGGCAGACATCCCATCCCAATAGCACCGAAACGGTTCACAGCTCTGGCTCGCCAAAGCCCCGCAGAGGATGAGCATATTCTGAGGGGGTCAGGCCCTTAGCCTGCACCAATACTCCAAAGCCCCCCAACCCCATGGGATCCAGCAGCGCATGAAGAGCGGATCGCCGCCGCAAAACTTGGCCCACATCCACAGCTTCGCCATCAACCGGGTTCCCCATTTGGCTAAGGGCGGCCAGCCGCTCGGTCAATCCCAGGTTCACCAAAAAGCTGCTTTGCCGGGTGAACCCCAGACATCTTAGCCCCAGAGATTCTCCCACTTGCTCTAGGGTCGTAAAGTCCACATGAGCGGTGAGATCCTGGGATCCCACCCGAACATAGGGGTCCGTATAGCTGCCGTGCTGTCGGTAGGCCAAGAGCGTACCTTGGGCGCGGTGGGGGCTGTAGTAGCGCTGGGCGGTGTGGCCATAATCGATGGTGAGCACGTAGCCTCGCCGGAGCTTGCGGGCCAGGAGCTGCAGCCACTCCAAGGCTTTTAGGTTCACCTCGGTTTGGTAACCGGACGGATAAGTTTCTACAGGGATCCCCAAGCGGGCAAAATACTCCCTCAGCTCAGGAGTGGACAGATCCCCCAGCACTTCCCGGAAGTCGGCTTCTGCAGCCTCGCTGCAATCGACATAGATTTCCCGCAAAGCCCCATCCTGTACCTGCACCCGATGCACCGGAAAAGCATCCACCAGCTCATTGGAGAAGAAACAGCCTGTGACCGACTCATCCGGGATCCCGTCCCAATCCAACCAGCGCACCTTCTCCCCAAAAGGGGCCAACCGCTCCTGTTGGAGCCGCCGCAGGTGGGCAGAACGCTCCAGGATCCCATATTCCAGTGCCTGCCAAAAAGGGGGGTTAGCAGAGCGCACGTAGGTCAGCCAATCCTGGGCCAAGCGACCGCTGCCTGCCCCCATCTCGATGACCGTGAAGGCAGAGGGGGATCCCAAAATGTGCCAGAACTGAAGGATCTGCTCTGCCAACAGTTGGGCAAAGTCCGCCGCCAGGTGGGGAGAGGTGAGGTAGTCGGGGCTAATCGGGGATCCCTGCTCGTAATAGCCCAACCCTGGCTCGTAGAGAGCCCACTCCATAAACTGGGCAAAGGTCACCGGTCCCTGAGCGCGAATGCGGCTGACAATCAACTCCCGCAACTTCTGCGTGGCCTGAGGTGTCGATAGAGAAAGACTCGGGTCGCGTAGGTGTTGCTCAGGAGCGATCACAGGTGAGGATTCCAGGGATCCAGACTTACTCAACTCAAACTTACTTGTTCAGGGGACGACGCCAATTTTGGCGAAACTGACGGTTCGAGACCAACAACACAGGCCAGAGGGCCGATACCACCCACTTCCCGGAGCCCGAATAGATGCGATCCGCCTTGCGGGCCGAGTACCAAACTCCTCCTGCGTAGATTGCCAAGAGCAAAAAAGGCCACATCTCAACCCATCCTATTCAACGCTGCTCACCAGGTCAGGGATCCCCAATCAGTAGGCATCCTGCAGCTCATAAAAATCAGGCGTGATGTAGTCCTTGCGCAGGGGCCACCCTATCCAGTCTTCCGGCATTAAAATCCGCTTCAGGTTCGGGTGTCCCTCGAAAACAATGCCGTACATGTCGTAGGTTTCCCGTTCCTGCCAATCCGCCGACTTCCAAATCCAGTATACGGAAGGCAGCCGTGGATCGTGGCGAGGCAACTTTACCTGGAGCCGCACCTCCTGAGGGCGATCCGCCCCGTCTGACAGCTTGATCAGGTGGTAAAGGCTGACCAGTGGCTGCCCTGCCCCCAGGTCATACCCGCACTGACACTCCAGGTAGTTAAAGCCGTAGGCATAGAGGGCGGTACACAGGGGTAGGAGAAAGTCCCGCTCCACCTCCAACAGCTCTACCCCCGCTGCGTCTCTCCCCAAATACTGGTGCTCGAAGCCGTTGTCGGCCAGAAACTGGGAAAC
The DNA here is from genome assembly GCF_054058195.1 of Thermostichus sp. OS-CIW-29. Classification (NCBI taxonomy): domain Bacteria; kingdom Bacillati; phylum Cyanobacteriota; class Cyanophyceae; order Thermostichales; family Thermostichaceae; genus Thermostichus; species Thermostichus sp. OS-CIW-29. The sequence continues at coordinate 36,765 of NZ_JBSSAB010000017.1, read as the reverse complement.
CGGGCCCCGCTCCAACGTCACCAAGGGTTCCGACTGCTCGCCTGCGGATGGCGGCGCTTGTTTTTCCTGGGCATTCTCCTCTGCCATCTCACACTCCTCCCTGCAAGGCTTTGAGCTGCTGTTCCGCCCGCTTAAAGTCGGCGGTTTGCAAGGCCGGGGGCACTGGCAAGCCAATGGCCGCAGCCAGCTCTGGCGGGGGAGCTTGGCGGGTCTCGCTCTCCAGATACTTGCCGGTGATGATCTCCGGCACAGGCTTGAGGTTGTGCTTAACCGTGTAGTAGCGGTGGGTTTGCTGCAGACGGCCTCGTTCCCGCATGTCCTCGGCGGCGATCTTCTTGCGCAGCTTGACAATGGCATCCATGATCGCTTCTGGACGAGGAGGGCAGCCGGGAATGTACACATCCACCGGGATCAGCTTGTCCACCCCCCGCACTGCCGTGTAGGAATCGGAGCTGAACATGCCACCGCTGATGGTGCAGGCCCCCATGGCGATCACGTACTTCGGCTCAGCCATTTGCTGGTAGAGCTTGACCAACGCCGGCGCCATTTTCATGGTGACCGTACCTGCCGTGATGATCAAATCAGCCGTGCGCGGCGAACAACGAGGCAGCAGGCCAAAGCGGTCGAAGTCGAAGCGGGATCCCAGCATGGCGGCAAACTCGATGAAGCAGCAGGCGGTGCCGTAGAGCAGCGGCCAGAGGCTGGACATCTTAGCCCAGTTGTACAGGTCGTTCACCGTCGTCAGAACGACGTTGTTGGAGAGGTCGGTAGTCACCTGGGGGGCAGCCCCCGGAAACAAGACTTGCGATTTCTCAGATGTCATGACCATTCCAATGCTCCTTTTCTCCAGGCGTACACAAGACCCACCACAAGGATGGCGATGAAAATCAGGGCCTCCACAAAGGCCAACAGCCCCAAGCGGTGAAACGCCACTGCCCAGGGATAGAGGAACACCGTCTCTACATCGAAAATGACGAAGACCAGTGCGAACATGTAGTAGCGAATGTTGAACTGGATCCAGGCTTGCCCAAACGGCTCCATGCCCGACTCGTAAGTGCTGCGCCGCAGGGATCCCCGCCGCTTTGGCGCTAAGAGTGCGGAAGCCCCCAGAGCCAAAATCGGCAGCAGAGAGCAGAGGATCAGGAAAACCAGCAAATACTCGTAGCCGGACAGAACAAACACGACGCCAGACTGCCTCAGGTGCTCAACATTTAGATACGTTTCCAGTATAGAGCCAGTCTGGGGCTCCCCTGCGCCACGGGATCTTCAGTTCTATTGATGATCATGATTGTTGGGAGCGGCGTTTTTCCAGCCAGCCCCACACTCCGCTCACCACCGCCCCGGCCATCAGGATCCCCAAAGCCGGCTGAAACAAAGGCAGCCAGAGCCGCATCCAAAGTTTGTAGCCCAGTGGGATCCCAAGAAAAGCCCCGGTTACGGAAAAGACAAACCAGACAAACCCGGCGAACACCAGAAAGACAACGGCAATCAGGAAGTTATCCAGCCAGCGCTTGAGGTCAGAGGAAACCATAGGGATTGAGGCAGAACAGCTTGAAGTAGACCCAGAGGCAATCTGGGAACCGAACCTTTTGGGCCGCTAATGCCGATATCTCAGCTAGAAATCGCAGGAGCCCCGCACTGTACTCATAAAGTCAGTGTTGGGAGGAATGCGTGACTTTATTTGTTTTATGTTATGTTATAATAATAATGCGGACACCAGAAACGGCTTTTTAGGGCACTGGTAACGGTCGATTGGGGTTGTCGTAAACCAGCCCAGAGGTCCGTGGTTAGTTTACTAACTGCAGGGCTACTAAAAGCCCGCTCCGTATCGCTTTAGCGGTCTGAGTCGGGTAGTTTACCATCTTTCACCCAGACAGACTGCCAGAATAAGTTCAACAGACAGGGTAGCTTACCCCAGCACTTGGTGAAGATCCCACGTGCACCTTTTTGGGTAGAGTAAGCTGTGCCGGCCCGCTGCTGACCCGCTGTGAACACAACCCAAAACCACGGTAGCGCCAGTAGGATTCCCCAGCCAGCCTGCTAACAATAAGTGAGATTTCCCTTCTGCCGCTTGGTCAGCTCAGGTTGAAGATTGTCCCCAAATGGCTGCACCGGTTGTTGACTTGTCAAGATATAGTGGCAAAAATCTACTTATACACAATATGTAGCGTTAAGCCGATGTCCATCTCCTCTGGCTCTTCTTTTGCAGACCGCTTGCGATGGGTGATTGGCGATGAAGCCGTCTATGCGTTTGGGCGACGGGCCGGAATTAGCGATACGGCCTTGCGCAGCTACCTGAAGGGATCCGTGCCCAGCATTGACAAGGCCGTGAAAATTGCCCAAGTGGGCCAGGTCAACCTCAATTGGCTGATTACAGGGGAGGGATCCCCGCAGTTGCATCCCGACGCGAAAGCAGAGTATGTGTATGTGCCTTTTGTCGATGTGGCCGCCTCTGCCGGAGCGGGGGCGTTGGTGCGCGAAGAATCGATCGAATCGGTGATTGCTTTTGAGCGAAACTGGCTGCGGACGCACTTGAAGGGAAATCCTGCCGAGCTGAGCCTGATTCGGGTGCAGGGGGATAGCATGTCTCCCACGTTGGAGGATGGCGACTGGATCTTTGTGGAGCGGCAAGAGGGTGGAGACCTGGGCTGTGAAGGCATTTACGTCTTTCAGATGGATGGGGATCTGTTGGTCAAACGGCTGCAGCGCCTGCCTGGGTCCCAGGTGAAGGTGATCAGCGACAATCCCCGCTTTCCCCCTTTTGTGGCGGATTTGGCGGATCCCATCAACGGCCTAACCCTCATAGGGCGTTATCGAGGTCGCATCAGTTTTGATTAGCCTCCCACAGCAGATGGCGGGAAGTGGCAGTTGGACCGACCGAGAATCCCCTTGGCGAGATCGGGTCGCCGGTTAGGATGGGTCTTGAGGGTTGAGTTGAGAGGAGTTCCTGCTCCTTGCCTGCGCCCATCCAGCCGGAGGTTTGCCTGCAATGGCTCGTTCGTCCCAGCTCCTAACAGTCGCTCTCCATTCCCTAAGCGGGATCCTCTTGGTCAGCAGCGGAATCTGGGTCGGGATGGTGCTTCCCCAGCAGGCCCAACCTCAGCCCCAGCCGGAGACCAACATCTCTCCCACTCAACCCGCTTCTCCCACACCACCGATCCTGCCCACCTTGGCTCCGCCCCAGGCCAATCCTCCGGTGGCCAGCCCAACAGCAGATGCAGATCCAGAGGAAAATCATGAGAGCCCCACGGATCTGGAGGCAGAGATTCGGGAGATCCGCCAGCAGGTGATCCAGCTCTTGATCAGAATTGAGGAATTGGAGTCGCGGCTGCAACGGCTGCGTTCTCAAACAGCCCCTGAGCCTGTCAGGGAATCTTCCACTGCTGCCGAGATCGTCCCAGGAGAAGAAAGCACCCCAGCCCCGACCAAAACGCTGACCTCTTTTCAGGTGGGAACCCAAACCATCAGCCTGCCGGGCGATTTGCTGTTCGATTTTGACAAAGCCGAGATTCGACCTGAAGCAGCCTCGCTGTTGGCCCAGGTGGCCAAGTCCTTGGAAGCTATGCCCGGCGCCCGCGTTCAAGTGAATGGCCACACCGATAACATCGGGCCCTTAAACTACAACTTGGCCCTTTCTCTGCGCCGCGCCAATGCGGTTAAGGACTATTTGACGAAGCTGCTGCCGGAAGGCCATCCCATCAGTTGGACAACCTCTGGCTTTGGTCCCACCTTGCCCGTTGCCGATAACGACACAGAAGCCGGACGGCAGCGGAACCGCCGTGTGGATTTGGTCATCGCTCCCTAGCTGCACCCCCCAAAGTGGGGGATGACACGTTCTAGCAGGGCTCTGGTCTAGAATCTGGTAGGGTCAATCCGGCCAGGATTGATGGGCTTGAGTTCAATCCTCATCGTTGGGGTTCGGTTTTGAACGCGGCAGGGATCCCTCTGGACAAGAGGCAAACGTTTGCGCTGAGGGTTGACACAACCCTGGACGCGCTTGACCAGGTTTTGACCTGGTTTGAGTCTTTCCGAAATGCGGGCATCCCGGATCCCATTTGGGCGGAATGTCAGTTGGCTTTGGTAGAGGGGTTTACCAACGCCGTTCGCCACGCCCACCGCGCTCTGCCGGAAAGTACGCCCATCGACATTGAGCTGCTGCTGATGCCGCAAGGGCTGGAGTTGCGCATCTGGGATCAGGGGCAGGAGTTTGATCTGGAGGAATTTGCTCGGAACTTGTCGGATCCCACATCGCCCAACGCCAATCTTGAGTCCGAGGGGGGACGGGGTATTTTGCTGATGAAAGCTCTCTCTACTCACCTCAGCTACAGCCGCCAAGCGGATGGTCGCAACTGCCTGGTGATCGGCAAGCGCTTCGACGATCCTGGATCTCGCCCGCGTCTGTCGGTGCCGGGCTTAGGCGAGCAGACCACCGCTTAACTTGCGAATGGCCGAGCTGGCCACATCGCTGTAGCGCAGTTCACCGGCCAAGATCTGGCCCATGCGCCGAGTGGCTCCCGGTCGTTTGACGCCCACCCTGTAGCCCACGCCCGGAAAGCGATAGAACAACGCCGCAATCCGCTTAGCCCAGCGCATTTCTGAGCCCCATTCCTGCTGCACGCGGGCAGAGTAGTTCGCCAGAGCTTCTGTATCCCCGCCTAGAGCTTGATCGATGGCCTGGGCCGCCAACATGCCGGTGAGAAGGGAAGGGCGGATCCCTTCAGCGGTAAACGGATCGATAACGCAGGCGGCATCTCCCACCAAGAGGGCATTTTGGGTGTGAAGCGGTTGATCTTCGTCCCAGAGGCAGATGGGATGGCCAAACGGCTTGACCGACTTCAAGTCTACGCCAAAGCTTTGGGCATATTGGGCGGCAATTTCCCGCAGGTTTTGTTTTTCTCCACCCCGAAAGGTGCCGGCTCCAATCGAGTAGCCATCAGCCTTGGGGAAGTTCCAAATGTAGCCATTGCTGACGGCGCCGAAGTCAAAATGGGCGGCTGCAGTTTGCGGCTGCAGGAGAGGCACTTCTGCTTCCAAGGCGGCAGCCAAGCGACGGCGGCGTTCCTGAAAGCCCAGCCACTTGGCCATTGAGCCTTTTGCCCCATCGGCCCCGATCACGTACCGACCCCAGACCGGGCCGGCGGTTGTCATCACTTGCCAGCGGTCGCTTTGCCACTCAAGGCCGGAGACAGGGCATTCTGCCTGGAGCGCTGCCCCTTGCTTTTGCGCTTGCTGAATCAGGTAGTGGTCGAAAACATCCCGCCGCACCATCCAAACGGGCTCTTTCAAATCCAAATCGACCACCACCGGATCGCCGCCGCGCCAGGTGTAGCGGATTTGCCGGATCTTGAGGGAAATGGCGGGGCCAAAGTCGAAGTCAAACCAAGCCGCCACCATAGGAGAAACGCCGCCCCCACAGGGTTTGTAGCGGGGCAAGGGATCCTTTTCCAGAACCAGCACCGAGCGTCCCCGCTTGGCCAGATGGTAGGCGGCAGATCCTCCAGCAGGGCCGGCGCCGACGATGACACAGTCGTAGAGTTGCGGCATGGTTTTCGATACTCCAGGCCCCCCCATCCTGGGTTCTGCTCACCAGCTTCTAGCCTATTATGGCTGCAGCGAATTGCCTGCACGTTGCTTGCCTTTTTGTCGGGAAGACCATGCGAATTCGCTGGCAGCGCCTTGCCAACCAGCCCTCAGCTTGCTACTGTGCCGCCTGCGGAAAGCGTTTTGCGGGCGGGAAGCGAGTTCGTTGCCTTTTCAACGATAGGGGTCTGAATCTCGGCCCTATTTGCCCAGAGTGCTTTGCCCTTCCCCCAGTTCAGTTGCGAGAACAGATCCACCGCTATGCCTATTTGATGCGCCTGAATCGTCTGCGGGATCCCGGCAGCCAAGACCACGCCCATCATCTGGAGCAAGCGGCCCGGGAGCGCTCCATTCGTTATCCGGGCCTGTGGGGCTGGCTGCGGCAGTGGTGGTAGCGTTGGCAAGGGGATTGGGCATTCTGGAAAAGATGCAGGAAAATCAGGAGAGGTTGCCTTCGGGATCCCAGATCCATCTCGATTTTCCAGACCCGTTGGCTTGTTTGCTCTCGTTGGTTGAGGAGCCCCCATGCACGACCTGGACAGTTTGCCAGAACCAGTAGCCGATGCCTTGATCAAAAGCCTGCTTACGGACGTGGAGCGGCTGATCAACCAGCACGGACTGTCAGAGGTTCTGGTGGGGTTGGCCATGTATTGCAACGTGCAGTTCAAGGCCAAGTTCAATAAGCCCAACCGCACGGAGAAGGATGAGGAGTTGGGGTTTTATTTCCGCGACGCCGCCAAAGCTCTAGAGGTGGCTGCCAGCCTCACCTATCGCACCATCGACCGCTCTCAATCTGCCCGGCCCAGCACCTAGCCGCCGGGATCCCTTTTTGGCCTCCACCCCCAAGCCCCTCTCCCAGGGGGAGAGGGGGGCAGGCATTTAACCAGCAAACCGTTTCACCGCAATGGGAAGGGAAGGAACGCGGCATCTTGGGGTGGCAAGGGATCCCCCTGGGTTTTTATGCTGGTGGGCAACAAGTTGCATTGAGGCTGAGCGTGAGAATCGTCTGGGAACGCAGCATTTACGGGGGCAATGGCCGAGTGCCCTGCATTATCTGTGGGGGATGGGCCAACCCCATCCAGAAAAAAGGGCACCAAGTGTTGCTGGCGGTGGTCTATAACGACCGCGGGCAAATCTACGGGGAAGTCTGCCGCAGCTGCCTCGGTTTGGGGGCCAAAGGCATCAAAGAGTGCCTGCAAGAGCGGATCGCCCGTTTGCGCAAGCAACTGGAAGATTTGGAAGAGCTGGAGCAGGGAGAGGTGCAACTGCCTACATTGGAGCAGGAGTTGAGCGCCTATTTGGATTGAGGACTACACCCCTCTGAAAAACTTACGAAACCCCAATAGGAGGTGACGTCTCTGATTTCTTCCTGCTTCCACGACCCATGACTGGTAGCGGAGTTGGCCTCTATGGTCGTTTCAGGTTAGTCTGAGACGCCCGAGCTACTGAGAAAAGCCCCGCCCTACCGCTATGGGGAAGTAAGCTAACGGCGCGCAGAGGACGTCAACAACCTTGGTCAGCAAATATGGACGGAGAGGGAGGGATTCGAACCCTCGACGGAGCTTTTGGGCCCCGTAACTTCTTAGCAGGAAGCCGCTTTCGACCACTCAGCCACCTCTCCAGGGCCAGGAAGGGCAATGGCAAGCTGGGATCCAGCCACCAGTTCACTCATTGTAGGGGATGGGATCCCACCCGGCAACTGCCCCCTGACCCGCCCTGCAAAGACTCCGTCCCGCTATCGCGATCAGCCGGGATCCCTCCTGGGGTTGGGTGAGTCTAGCTCACCACCTGCAGGTAAATATCGAAGCTGCCGCTATTGTCGCCGTAGCTGCCCTTGGCGTCATTGATGTTGAAGGCAATATCCAGGTTGGGATCCAGATCCACCTCTTGGGGCTGCTCTGGCGAGGACTCGAAAACCTGATGGGCCACCAGTTGGGCGTTGGGTTGAAACAGCACAATCCCGTAGCGGCAGAGGCCCGGGTAGCGCCACTCCTCAGGGGTCGGGATCCCTTTGCCAAGGGGCGAGCGAATGCTGGTGGAAAATGAGAAGCCATAGCGCCAAGCCACATTCCTGGGGAAAAAGCGGATACGGCTGGCCCGCAACGGACGCCCTTGCCAGCGTAAAATGTTGCCCGCCTCTTGGTTCACCCGCAGGTCACGGAAAGCCATCCAAGCCTGTAAAGCTTCTTCTTCAGGTTGGATCCCTTCGATGGCCAGGGCCTGGCTCCAATCCAAGTCACTGCCATCGCAGGTGATCTGCCGCGGAATTTGCGCCAAATCCAGTTGTGCCAACCCCAGAGTATCAGACGCAGATTGGGTAAACATCTATCTCTGATACATTTACGCTGAACACTGCTGAACATCACTGTTCAACTATGCAGCGATAGCATTCTGTTTGTTTCCAAACAGAATGGCGGTATCCCGCAAAGCTTTGAGTAGAATACCCAAAGCGCAGTTTCCGTGTCGTCTTACTACCAATTTTCTGCTTTGCTTTGGCTACCATGTTGGCAGACTCGAAAGTAAACAGAAAGATCAACTGGTAGTAATCCGTACTGAACATATTACACATTATTTTCAGTATAGTTGAGCTTATTATTGACTAGAGTCATGCTCTTGCGCTTGACCCCTGGGCTCTGCAGCGGCTTTCCACAGCCCAGAGCGCCCTGACAAGCGTTTTTGGTAAGATCACCCCTACAGGTCTCCCAGGGTGCCCGGCGCCCACGGCATGCACGACAACCCTACTTCCCTCTCTTCTGATTTCGAAGTCATCTCTCTGTCCAATCCTCAACAGGCCATGTCTTTGGCGGGCACTCAGGAGGCCAACCTGAGGTGGATCAGTCGCTCCAGCGGTGCTTCTGTAACGCTGCGCGGACAAGACCTGTACCTGAAAGGCACTCCTCAACAGCGGCAGCAGGTGCGGCAATGGCTAGAATTGCTGAGGCCGCTTTGGCAAACTGGGCACCCCGTCACTGTGATCGATGCAGAGCAAGCTTTTCGCGCCCTCTCCGGACAAGAGGCTGCCGCCTACCAGCAAGCACAAGCAGGGATTTTGGCCCGCACCCGCAAAGGGGAGCTTATCCGACCGAAAACGCCCCGCCAACAGGAGTACGTGCGAGCCATTCGCACCCACGACCTCTGCTTTGGCATTGGACCGGCGGGCACAGGAAAAACCTATCTGGCTGCCGTTGTGGCCATTGCTGCCCTACAAAACCGGGAGTACGAGCGTTTGATCTTGACTCGCCCGGCTGTGGAGGCGGGAGAAAAACTGGGGTTTTTGCCGGGGGATCTGGTGGAAAAGGTGGATCCCTATCTGCGGCCCCTTTACGATGCCCTGTTCGAGTTTATCGACCCGGCCAAGCTGCCGCAGTTGATGGAGCAGGGGGTGATCGAGGTGGCGCCGCTGGCCTATATGCGAGGCCGTACTTTGAGCAATGCCTTCATCATTTTGGACGAAGCCCAGAACACCACCCCCGAGCAGATGAAGATGGCCCTCACGCGGCTGGGATTCCGGTCGCGTATGGTGGTTACCGGGGATCTCACCCAAACGGATCTGGGCAAACATCGCATGTCCGGCCTGGCAGCGGCAGAGCGTATTCTGACAGGGGTAGAGGGGGTTGCCTTTTGCTACTTCGACCAGCGGGATGTGGTGCGCCACCCTCTGGTGCAGCGGATTGTCGATGCCTACGCCCGCTACGAGGGGCAGTCGTGAAGCTGAGGGTGCTCTTTTTCGACGCTGTGGGCACTTTGTTTCGGGTGCGGGGCAGCGTGGGCCAGGTTTACAGCCAGGTGGCAGCGGAGTATGGGGTAAGGGTGGATCCCCAGGCCTTGGATCGCGCTTTTGGCCAAGTTTTTGCCCAGGCTCCAGCCCCGGCCTGCCCAGGATTGACGGGATCCCCTTTGCGGGAGTGGGAGCGGACCTGGTGGCGCCAGGTGGTGCGGGAGACTTTTGCCCGGGTGGGATCCCTGGCTGCCTTCGGAGAGCACCGGTTTGAAGACTTTTTCGCCCAATTGTTTGAGCACTTTGCCGGGGCGGATCCCTGGGAGCTGTATCCCGAGACGCTGCCGGCTTTGCGGGCCCTGCAGCAGGAAGGGATCCGGTTGGGGGTGATCTCCAACTTCGACAGCCGCTTGCCCAGGGTGCTGCAGCAGTTGCAGTTGGATCCCTACTTTTCCACCCTCACCCTCTCCACCCAAGTGGGCTATGCCAAGCCCGATCCCCGCATCTTCCAAGCTGCCCTGGCAGCCCACGGGATCCCCCCCGCAGCCGCCGGCCACATTGGCGACAGCCGCCGCGACGATTATCAGGGGGCAAAAGCAGCAGGCTTGCGAGCCCTTTGGCTGGATCGAGAGGGGAAGGATAGCTCCTGCCCAGAGCGGATAGAAGATCTGTGGGGATCCCTGTCCATGCTCAATGGGCCGAAGCAGAATTGAGCAGCAGAGGGGCAAAAAGGCCATCCGGCTTGAGCAGGTAACGCCGCAGGTTCATCCGCCGCTCCAGCAGGCAAGCGTGGCCGCTCTGGGGCGAGATTTCTACCTGCGCCTGGGGCAGCCGTTCCGCCAGCCAGCCCACCTCCTGCACCGAGGGCAACAGGCGATCCCGGCCCCCTGCCACCAGCAAAGTCGGCAGGGTCATCAACTCCAGAGGCAGCTTCTCCACAACAAAGGATCCCAGCAAAGCCAAGCGCTGGGCAGCCACTGTGGGTTCAACACTGTGAACTGCCTGGCGCAGCCGCTCCCGATCCGGCGGCTCCATTTGGCTGAGCTCCGCCAAAGCCCCCAACCCTCGCTCCGACAACTGCTGATAGAGCCCCGGCGGCAAAAAAGGCAGGAGAACATGCCCTGCCCACCACCAGGGCCTGCGTCGCAGCGACGAGGCCGGATTGACCAAAATGAGGCCACGGCACCGTTCCGGCCATTGGGCAGCCACCAACAAGGCCAGGCAGGCCCCGAAAGATTCCCCACACAAATACGCCCCCGCTTCTAGCTGGGATCCCACCCAATCGGCCAGGGTTTCCCAGCTATCCCCCGCTTCCGGGTGGTTCAAACTCAGGGGGCGAATGCGAAACTCCCGCTGCAGAGCCTGCGCCTGCCGGTAAAACAACGTACCTGTGCCATCCATACCGGGCAAATACAGCAGCAGGGGCCGCTCCTGACCGACCGCTCCCGTTGCCGGGCTGACCAAGCTAGAGGCAGATGCTACCGGCTCGCCACTCAACTTTCTCATCTCTCTGCCAATCCCAATCGCACCTGTTCTCGGGCCGCTGCAGTTAGCTCTTGAATGACCTGCATTCGCTCGCGTCGGGATCCCTGGCGCTGCTTCCTGCCCACCCAAAGGGGGGATCCCACCCTGAGCACCACCCGCCGATACAACACCACCGGATGTCCCCCTTCCTGTTGAAATCGGGGTTCAGTGGGGTCAAACCAGCGGAAAAAAGCCATGGGAATATCCATCCCCCGCCATTCTTCCTGCGCCCACACCGCCACCGGCAGAATCGGCAAGGGATCCACCGCTGCCGCCAGCGCCAGGTGGGCAAAACCCGGCTGAAACCGCCCCACCTCCCCAGGCGAGGTCTCACGGGTGATCTGCTCCGCCCCTTCTGGGAAGATCCCCACACCCACCCCCGCTGCCAAACTGGCCTGCGCCTGGCGAAAAAAATGGATTTGCTGCCGGGATCCCTGCTTGAGGGGAATGCAGTCCAAAGCCAGGGCGATTTCCCGCAGCAGCGGCACCTGAGCCAGGTAGTAATGGCAGGCAAAGCGAATCGGTCGGTCCAACCCCGCGATCAGCACCGGCGCATCCAGAAAACTGCGGTGATTGCTCACCACCACCAGCGGGCCGGCGGGAACGTGCTCCTTGCCCTCCACCCACACTTCCGTCTGGAAAAGGGTGAGCAACAACTGGGCCAGAGTCCTGGGGTCTGGAGGCCAAGAGAGAGCAGAATTGGCTGAGAACGCTGCGAAGGATCCCATCAATAGTCCACCCCGCGCCGCAGATCGGCCCCCTGCTCGGCATAGTGCTTGTGGCTCACCATTTCCGAGTGGACAGAGGCCAGCTCAAAGTAAGGTAAGGGGGCATGGCACCGCCCCGTGATGATGATCTCCGTGTCCCGCGGCTTGCGCAGCAAAGCCTGGACAATCGGCTCCACGTCCAGCAGCTCCAGATCCACCGTCGGGTTCAACTCATCCAAGATGATGGTTTTGTACAGGCCAGAAGCGATGGCCGCCCGTGCCAACTCCCAGCCCCGCTCCGCTTCTACATAGTCGATTTCCTGTTGTTTGCCCCGCCAGACAATGGCGTCCCGACCGCAACGCTGGTGATCCACCAAATCGGGGTAGCTTTCCCGCAGGGCCCGAATGGCTGCATCCTCGGTGTAGCCCGTTCCCCCCTTCAGCCATTGCATGATCAGTACACGATGGGAGAGATCCTTACTGATGCCGCGTCCAATCGCCTGCAGAGCCCGCCCCAGAGCGCTGGTGGATTTTCCCTTGCCGTTGCCGGTGTAGATCTCGATGCCGCTGCAAGGGGGTTGGCCGTTTTGGGGATCCGTCGCCCGCCGGACACTGCGCATTTCCGAGTGCAAATCCGCCAGGTCGATAATTTCCTTGGGAGCGCCGCGCCCGGTGATGATCACCTCCATGGCCTCCGGCTTTTGCTTGAGGGTACTGACCACCTCCTCCACAGGCAACAGGCCCAGATCCAGCACCGGGTTGAGCTCATCCAGCACCACCACCGAGTAAAACCCCGACGCCAAAGCCCCTTTGGCCACATCCCAACCGCGGCGGGCCTCCTGACGGTCAAACTTGGTGATCTCATCTGGGCCGAAAAACTCTCCCCGCCCGGTGCGCAATTGATCGATGAGATGGGGGAAGCCTCGCTGCAGAGCCGCAATGGCCGCATCCTCAGCATAGGTTCGGCCTGGCCCCTTGAGAAACCGCACCAGCAACACCCGGCTGGGGGCCGCCTTTTCGATCCCCAAGCCAATGGAACGCAGCACAACCCCTAGGGCCGCCTGGGACTTGCCTTTGCCCTCGCCGTCGTAGACATGGATCTGGCCCCGTCGCCGATCAAACTGCTGGGCAGTCACAATCCCAATTTCTGCCATGCCCCTCCGCGTCATCCTGCTGTGGGAAAATCCCGCTTTTCTACCCCCATCTTAGAGCCTACTTGGAGCCTAGCCAGAACTTGGGCAGGAGGGGGAAACTAAAAAGCTCCCAAGAGGCCGGAAAGACCGGGGTAAGATGAGCAATGGTTGTCCAGCCGATGCCTGTCTAGCGAGGGATCCCCCTTGTATCCGACTGCATTTTCTTCTCGCCCGTTACTCCCTGCTGTGGATAGCCCTATTGAGCTGGTGGGGGGGACGCCGCTGATCCGTCTGCGGCGGGTTGCTGCCGATTTGCCGGAATCGGTACGGGTATATGGCAAGGCAGAGTGGTACAACCCTGGGGGTTCAGTCAAGGATCGCCCGGCCCTCAACATGATTCGCGCTGGCGAACGCCAGGGCAAGCTTACCCCCGGCAAGATCATCCTCGATGCCACCAGCGGTAACACCGGCATCGCCTATGCCTGGATCGGGGCCGCCTTGGGCTACAAGGTCAAGCTGGCTCTTCCCGCCAACGCCAGCCCGGAGCGCAAGAAGATCCTGGCTGCCTATGGCGTGGACTTGGTTCTGACGGATCCCGCTCTGGGATCCGATGGGGCCATCGAGAAAGCCCGCGCCCTCTATGCGGAAAACCCCGAGCTTTATTTCTACCCTGACCAGTACAGCAACCCCGCCAACTGGCAAGCCCACTACGAAACCACTGGGGTGGAGATTTGGGAGCAAACCCAGGGGCAGGTCACCCATTTTGTTACCGGGCTAGGCACCAGCGGCACCTGTATGGGGGTGGGGCGGCGCCTGCGAGAGTATCGCCCGGATATCCAAATCATTGCCATGCAGCCCGACTCTCCCTTCCATGGCCTGGAAGGGCTCAAGCACATGGCCACAGCTCTAAAACCCGAGATTTACGATCCCACCCTGCCTGACCAGCACATTGAGATCTCCACAGAAGCAGCCCAGAAAATGGTCAAGCGCTTGGCGTTGGAAGAAGGCCTGCTGGTGGGCATCTCTGCCGGCGCCAATGTGGTGGCAGCCCTAGAGGTGGCCCGTCAGCTCTCCTCTGGAGTGGTGGTGACCATCTTTTGCGACGGGGCTGACAAATATCTTTCCGAGCGTTTCTGGACAGAGGAGTGACATCCTCCCGGCGCTCGTCCTGTGGACAGAGCGCGGGCTACTCTTCCTGTCAGCGGGACGGAGTCCTTACCTCGCAGTTGGGCATTCCTGCCCCACGCCACTTGCCTGGGTCTACAACCCCCGACAAAACAACTGGACAGGCGGTTCTCCTTCCCCAGCCTCCCTGGCTACTGCCAGCTCGCAAAACAACCTCTAATCCACCCAGCACAGTTCCCAAGGCTGAGTCCCGATGCACCCGGTACCGGCATTCAGGGCACTGAGGCCCCCCGACAGCCCAGCTGTTGCTAACCGTCCCTCAGCACTTGCAACCGACTCGACGCACTCCTTGGGCAACATCCCCCTTGCCCAGCCCTTGGCCTTGAGGTCTTCCACAAAGAAAAGATAAAGATAAAGATAAAGAGGGTCTGCCCTCGGTCCTAACGCCAATGGGCCCTCTGGAAATGGAACTTTTGGCAACCATTGGCAATGCCCTGCTGCATCCTGGCAACCTGCAGTGGTGCTCTCTTCCAGTGGCAAGACCCCTGCTGTTTTCTCGCCCCCCTGGGTTGCAGCCTTCTCAGCTGGCCTTGCAGGGCTTTGAAACCCTTGGGCCGTTCCCGGCAGACGCTGTCTGGCAAGGGGTTCTGCTGACGGTAATCAGAAGGGAAGGGTGCATCGGCAGGCAGGATGGACTCCTGCAGCAAGGAACCCCTGTCCAGTGGCCAAGAGCAAGATTCTACCCACTCCTTAGATTTCTGGCAAAGCGTAGTTGTATACGCGCCGGCCAATCTCCAGCCACGTCAACAGCGAGGACTCTGTCCCGCTAACGCGAGCGGCTTGCTGGGAGGCATCTGGATCAATCCGGTGCTTGTAGGGTACGCCAGCACAGGTACGTTTTACTACAGATTTTGCTCAGGGGTATGGCGGGGATCCATGTATCCCGGTGCTCACCCTGCGGGCAGGGCGCGGGACTGATTGCCCCTGCACCCCGTTAGCTACACCGCTGGGAAGCCCCGCCCTCTATATAGTGGCTAGTCACTATCCACTCACCACTATCCAGGGTGAGGGTCGGGATGAAAGGCGGGGACACTTTGGTTTTCAATGGACTGGCCTAAAACCGAGACGGTAACCCCACCGCATGAAGCAATAAGGTAGGATTCATTCCAGTAGATTACCCTTGCCTCAATGAGAACTGCTTACCAGTACCGTTTGCGACCTACGCCCAGCCAGATTGCTTTGATGAGCGAGTGGCTAGACTTGTTACGGAAGCAGTACAACTACCGCTTGGCAGAGCGCTTTGCGTGGTGGGAACACAATCGCTGTGACATCAATGCTTGTCCCCTAGTCTGTCATTTGCCCCAGCTGAAAGACAAGCCCGATTTCTACTCCCAGAAACGGGACTTGGTGAGCACGAAAGCCCTGTTTCCGGAGTACAGAGCAGTCCATTCGCAAGTCCTGCAAAACTGCATAGAGCGAGTGCACAAAGCATTCGACCGCTGGCTGAAGGGGGACTGTAACGGCAAGAGGGCAGGGAAACCCAGATTTAAGGGAGCTGGGCGGTATCGCTCCTTCAGTTTCCCCCAGATGAAACAAGACTGCATTTGCGGGCAGTTTATCCATCTGCCCAAAATCGGTGCTGTTCGGATAATTCAGCACCGTCCTTTGCCTGACGGTTTTGTCATCAAGACTGCTACCATCACCCGCAAGGCAGACGGGTGGTATGTGACCTTGAGCCTGCAAGATTCATCTGTCCCCGTATTTACCCCTGACCCGCCAACACTGGAGAACACGATGGGGATCGACGTGGGACTGGACTCCTTTTTGGTGACCGACGCGGGGGAGTCTGTTCCAGTTCCCCAGTATTACCGCAGAGCCCAAAAGCGGTTAAAGAGACTGCAGCGGGCAGTGTCTCGCAAGAAGAAAGGGTCAAACCGCCTATGGCTAGTGACTAGTGGATAGTGACCAGTGGATAGTGAATAGTGACTATCCACTAACCACTATCTCAGCGCAAAGATTTTCATGACAAAACAGCGAACTGGCTGGTAAGCAAGGGCAAACATATTGGGTACGAAGCCCTGAATATCAAAGGTGTTGCTAGAACCCGACTAGCAAAATCTACCTATGATGCTGGGTGGGGACAATTTCTGCAAATGCTGGCAGTCAAGGCTGAAAGAGCTGGGCTGAGGGCGATTGCAGTGAATCCCAACGGCAGCAGTCAAAACTGCTCTCGGTGCGGTCAAAGAGTACCGAAAGCGATTCAAGACAGATGGCATTCTTGTTCCCATTGTGGGCTAGAACTAGGACGCGACCACCATGCGGCCATCAACATCAAGCACAGGGCGGTGGGGCATCCCGTTCTTTTCGCGTCAGCGGGACGTAGTCCTCAAGCGCAGGAAACGTCCTTTTCGCGCTAGCGGCGCGGAGCGCTTTGCGTCAGCATGAGTGTGGGAGTATGTCACGTACCTTTAAGGCTGAGCGCAGAGGGATCCCATGGCGATCATCGTCCTGAAAGCCTGGTATTTGGATTCGGTGTTGTCTGCTTCCCAAGTCCAACAGAGGGCCCCCGACCTGCGCCTGAGCCGTACCGGCCTCTTGAAAACGGCGATGCGGGCCGACTTTCTCGACGATGTGGAGCAGGTGAAGGCTTCCCTGTGGTGGCAGCGCTACCTGGAAGGAGAGCTGGTGGAGTTTTACATCGAGGGCAGCGGTGCCTACAGCATCTCCAACCTCGATTTAATTAGCCGCGAGATCTACTTTAATAAGCGGGCCACTCTGAACATGACCGAGCCGGTCATCTACTTCTGCGGCCAATCGGATTACCCCGACTCCAGCGCCACTCTGCACCGGGCATTGCAAGCCGTGGTAGAGACCCTCAATCGCAACCACGGGCCGGTTGTGCCCCTACAGCTTCAGGGATCCCTTCCCGCTGAGGCTGAGACCCCGCTCATCGATGCGGCCTTGATTCGCAAGCTCAAGCACGCGCTGCTGGTGGTGGCCGATGTAACCCCTGTGCAGGTGAATGGCCGGGGGCGTCCCCTACCCAGCCCTCAGGTCTGTCTGGAGTTGGGCTATGCCCTGCAATCGAAGCGCCCCGAACAATTGCTGCTGGTACAACTCCCCCGCGACGGCATCGAGGGATCCTTTCCCTTTGAGGTAGAGGGCAGCAGTTTTTTGAAAATCGCCGATCCCCAGCATCTGTCCGATCAATTGGGAGCCGAGATCGCCCGGCAGTTGCAGCGCAACCGGGTTATCTCCCTCTAGCCAGCAGCACCTATCCAACCTCCCCTCGCAGCCGCTAGACTCTTGGAGATGGCCTCATGGTGGCCGCCTCTGGCCATAGGGGGCGCGGATCCCCGAAACCCAAACAGCCTCGCTACCTTATTTTCCCCTTGTGAACCATGACCCTGGCTAACGCAAATCCTTTGGTTTCGCCGGATCGCTCTGCATCAGGTTGGCAGAGAGGTCTGAACAGCATAATGTTCCTGCTGCTGTTGGGGGTTCCCCTATCTTGGGTGGGGCACTTCCGGGGCTGGGATCCCAACCTGGTCTTCCTCTGTGCGGCTTTGGCGGTGGTGGCCTTGGCAAAGTTTATGGGTCAGGCCACGGAAGAGATTGCAGCCTTGACAGGGCCGACAGTCGGGGGGCTGATCAACGCCACCTTTGGCAATGCGGCGGAGTTAATCATCGGCTTGGTGGCACTGCGGGCGGGGCTGGTGGATGTGGTAAAAGCCTCCGTCACCGGCGCGATCATCAGTAACCTGCTCCTGGTGGCCGGCTTGGCCATGTTTTTGGGCGGGATCAAGTTTCGAGAGCAGAGCTTTCGACCCGAGGTGGCCCGCATGAATGCCTCGGTGATGAACCTGGCGGTGGTGGCCTTGATCTTGCCCAGCGTGGTCACCTATGCCGATGCCAACTTGGGGGAGATCTCCATCCAAGAGCTATCCACGGCAGTAGCCCTGGTGCTGATTGGGGTTTACGGTCTCACTTTGCTGTTTTCCCTCAAAACCCACAGTTACCTCTACGCCCTTCACGAAGCAGAAGCCGCAGAAGATGAGGCGGCCAATCGCCTGGCCCCCAATCCGGTTTTGCAGGCGGAAGGATCCATTCCCCAAGTGCTGACGGCTCCGCCCGAGGGAGCCGGTTTGGGGTTTTGGGTGCTGGCCCTCTTGGGGTTGACGGTGTTGGTGGCGCTGGAGTCGGAACTGTTGGTGAGCACTCTAGAGGACACGCTGGAACACTTTCACATGACGCCGCTGTTTATGGGGGTGGTTTTGTTGCCGATCATCGGCAACGCGGCAGAGCATGCGACGGCGATCACGGTGGCCATGAAAGACAAGATGGATCTCTCCTTCTCGGTGGCGCTGGGCTCGACGATGCAGATTGCCCTGTTTGTGGCACCTCTGCTGGTGCTGGCCGGGGATGTGCTGCATCAGCCCATGAACTTCAACTTCGGCATGGTGGAGTTGGTGGCCATTGCCGTCTCGGTGCTGCTGATCAATTCCGTTAGCAGCGATGGGCGCTCCAACTGGCTGGAAGGGCTACTGCTCTTGGCCACCTATGCCATCCTCGGGATTGCTTTCTTCTTTCTGGAGTGAGGCGTTAAAGTGTTCTGCACCGCTGACGCAAACGGCTCATGCTGCGAAGCTGCGAATGGTGCCCCGCACCGCTGACGGGAACGGTAGGCAGGCCGAAGCCGAGGAAAACGGGATCCCTGTTGTGGCCTCTCCTTTTCGGTGCATCTTTTGCCCTATCCCCCATAGGCGGGCCCGCATGGGGGCAGGAAACTGCTGAAAACAACGGCACCGCCCCCAACCTGCCTTTGCTCAACCGTTTGGATGCCCTAGAAGAGCTGCGGCAAGCGCTTAGCCTCCCCACCTCCTCTGTCCAGGCGGAGGCCGTGACGCTGGATGGGCGGCGTTTGTTCGTGGTTACCGCACCGCAGGGGGATCCCGGCAGCCTGCCTCCGGTGTTGCAGCGGGTGCGCTCCATTGAACAAACCCTGCACCAGTTGGCCAGCGCCGGATTCGATCCAGAGGCGCTGCAGGTTGAAGTCACCCTGGACGGCCAGACCAACCAGCCTGTTATCCGGGTGAATGGGCGACATTTGCTGACCATCACCTCCCTCGATGCTCAATTCCAGGGCGCCCAACCCATGGACTGGGCTGAGCAGGTAGCCGGCATTGTTGAGGAAGCGCTGCGCACTTCGCAACGGGAGCGGCAGCCTCAATTTTTGCGCCGCCAAGCGGTGATTGCCCTCGGCATCCTGGCTGTGGTAGGGAGCCTGAGCCAGCTCTGCCAGCGAAAACGGCGACGGCTGCAGCAAAAACGCGATGCCCTGCAGACGGAATACCAGGCCATCCAAGCAGAGGTACAGGAGCACCTAGCGGGGGAAGAGCAGTCGGGTGTGGATCCCGTCTTGGTCGAACAACAGGCCGGACGCAAACGGCAGGAATCCTACTTGGAGCTGCAAATTCGCCTGCTACGCCTGGTGCAAATTAGCCTGTGGGTGGGCGGAGTCGGGGTGAGCTTGGGCCTTTTCCCGCAAACGCGACCCCTGCAAAGGTTTTTCCTGGTTTCCCTGCGCGGCCCTCTGTTGCGGTTGGTAGGGGTGGGTCTGGCCACCTATGGCAGTGTCTGGCTGAGTGGACTGGTGCTGGATAACCTCTTTGCTGCCCTGCGCCAAGAGCAAAATGCCCCCACCTATCGCCTCAGCAAACGTCTCAGCACCTTTGCCAGCGTCTCTAAAGGAGTTGCAGCCACTACCTTGGTCTTGCTCGGATCCCTGGCTGGCCTGGCCTCGGTGGGGGTCAATATTGGCCCCTTAGTGGCCAGCCTAGGCTTTATTGGGCTGGGGATTTCCCTGGCTGCTCAGGATCTGATTAAGGACGTGATCAATGGGCTGTTGATTTTGATCGAAGATCAATTTGCCGAAGGGGATGTGATCGTGGTGGACGGGCGGGGCGGCCTCGTGGAACACATGGATCTGCGGCTAACCCAGTTGCGCAACACCGAAGGCAGCTTGATCTCCATTCCCAACAGTGCCATCCGGGTGGTGGAGAACCTCTCCAACGGCTGGTCACGGGTGGATCTGGGGATTGTGATCGCCTATGAAAACGATCTGGAACAGGCAATACGCATCACCGAGCAGGTGGCTCTGCAGATGTACCGGGAGCCAGCTTGGCGGGAAAAAATCCTCGAGCCCCCCGAAATGCACGGTGTCGATGATCTGGGGGAGCGGGGGATCACGTTGCGCATTTGGATCAAGGTGCAGCCCCTGCAGCAGTGGAGGGTGGCGCGGGAATACCGCCGTCGCCTCAAGCACGCCTTCGATCAAGCAGGGATCCAGATTCCTTTCCCACAGCAGACCCTCTGGTTCCACAGCCCCTTGGAGATGCGCATCCAGGGTCTCAGCCCAGAGGAGACCCACCGCCTGCTGCACCTGATGGAATCGCGGCTCGAGGCTCGCCTGCGGGAAAGGGATCCCGTTGCAAACGACTTGACAAATTGACAAAATAGGCGGCTGCCGAAAGCTTCTACCCTTAGCCGCTCAGCCGGCTAGCAGTTTCAACAGGGCGGTCGCGCCAGCAGGCCGCAAGTCTAGTGACTACTCATCGCCGATGATTTCCGGCTCAGTCAGTTCATCCGACATTTCGATGACGGCGCGGCGGATCGGCTTCATCCAGCCATCTTCTATATCATCCGGATCCTCGTAGCGGCGGCGCTTGGCGCGGTTGGCCACCTGTACCGTGATGCGATAGCGATTTTTGGAAGCGTTGATCAGAGCCTCTACCCGACGCATCAGCTCGTCATTGTCAATAGCCAGTTGATTCTTGCGGGAAGCCATAATCGCAGTCTTAAATCGCCACCAGGATCCCAACGAGACTCCGTCCCGCTAACGCGAAAGGACTCCGTCCCGCTACCGCGATCCTAGCAGAGAACCTTCCAGTTCTTGCATTCCTGTAGCGTTGCATGGCAATAGGGTGGGACTTTTGCCAAGAACTCATTTGTCAAGATTTGTCAAGAACTCATTTGTAGAGCAGCTTGCTCTGCTCTTGTACAACTCACAGGGGCTGCTAATCCAGCAAAAACTGTACCCACTTCGGCGGGGGTGGCAGCGGGCAACGAAAGTGCTCCATCACCAGGGCGGCCACCAAATGCACCGTGAATACGTAGATGAGGGAATTGAAGGCAATAAATCCCACCACCACCACCTGAACCATCCAGGGTTCTGCCACCCAGTAGACGCCCCATCGGCTGAGGGACACATCCAGGAGCCAGTTGGTTAGGCCGGTAAGTTGAATGGTTACGTAGATCCAGAGGTTTTCCCCCACCAGTAGGGAGGAAAGCACCAACTGAAAGATCAAGCCCAGGGCGCTGAGCACAGCCCCGCTCACCACCGAGACGTACCAGGAAAGACGCTGCTGCCACAGGCGGGCACACCAATAGCCCAGCAGACCATAGGGAATGACATAGAGAATGCTGCGCGTGGGCCCTATCAGCACCGTCAGCAACAGGCCGGAGACCACCAGGGCCATTGCCCCTGTGCGGGGATCCCAGCGCATCACCGCCAGCGCCACCGGAATGGGGAAAAACAGACGTATAAAGGGGGCCAGCGGCGTGTAGCTCAGGATCCAGATCAAGGCCGCGGTACTGGCCAAAAAAGCCGTTTCCACCACCCTCAAAGCCGGAGAACGGGGAGGTGGGGGGGGTAAGGGAGGAAAGTCATCCTGCACAGAAGGCTGAGGCGGCGGGGGCACATCCAGAAAAGCACAACTTTTCCCAGCTTAGGCCACCGGTTGCCGGGCTGGGCGCAATTGTTGCTTGGAGGTGTGGATTTGGACTGCAAACCGACCCCCATCGGCCAGTCTCTCCTGACCCTACCCATCAACTTGTCTTGAAACGACTAGGGCGTCCTGATAAAGTTGAGGCGGGATTTGCCCTGAGAGAGCGGGATCCCTTCTGGACAAGTCTAGGGTCAATGCTATGGCAGTGCGGGTGGGCATCAACGGTTTTGGCCGCATCGGACGGCTGGTGTTGCGGGCTGCTTGGGGCTGGGAAGAGCTGGAATTCGCCCACATCAACGAGATCAAAGGGGGAGCTGCGACGGCGGCCCACCTGTTGAAGTTTGACTCGGTGCAGGGCCGCTGGGCTATCGACATTGAGGGATCCGATAACCGGCTGCGCATTCAGGACAAAACCCTCACCTTTAGCGAACACAAGTCTCCTGGTGAAGTGCCCTGGGCAGAGTTGGGGATCGAGCTAGTGCTGGAATGCTCGGGCAAATTTGTCAAGGCAGCGGAGCTGGATGCCTACTTCAAAGCGGGGGTGCGCAAGGTGATTGTGGCTGCCCCTGTCAAGGACGAAGAGGCCCTCAACATTGTTATGGGCGTCAACGATCACCTGTACGACCCGGCCCGGCACCATTTGCTGACGGCGGCTTCCTGCACCACCAACTGCCTGGCTCCTTTGGTGAAGGTCATCCACGAGGGGATCGGCATTGTTCACGGGGTGATCACCACCATCCATGACGTTACCAATACCCAAACCATGGTGGATGCCCCCCACAAAGACCTGCGGCGGGCCCGCTCCGCTCTGCTGTCTCTGGTGCCCACCACCACCGGCTCGGCTACGGCCATTGGTCTGATTTACCCCGAACTCAACGGCAAATTAAACGGCATTGCGGTGCGTGTTCCTCTCTTGAACGCTTCCCTGACCGATGCGGTGTTCGAAGTCAGGCGGCCCACCACCGTGGAAGAAGTCAATCACCTCTTAAAAACGGCAGCCGAGGGCGAACTCAAGGGGATCCTCGGCTACGAGGAGCTGCCCCTGGTCTCGGTGGATTTCAAAGGGGATCCCCGTTCCAGCATTGTGGATGCGCCCTCGACGATGGTGGTGGATGGCGCCCAGGTGAAGATCCTGGCCTGGTACGACAACGAATGGGGCTATGCCAACCGCATGGCGGAACTGGCCCGCAAAGTGGCCCGCAGTCTATAGAAACATCTCCCTTGGAGACCTGCCCATGACTTCTGTTTCGACAGCTCAAGCCTCTGCGGTTCGCAACTACGCCCTGGTTACAGCGGCCTATTGGGGGTTCACCATCACCGATGGCGCCATCCGCATGTTGGTGCTGCTGCACTTCCACAAGTTGGGCTTTACCCCGATCCAAATTGCCATGCTGTTTCTCTTCTACGAGATCTTCGGGGTGATCACCAACTTCCTGGGCGGCTGGATTGGATCCCTGTTTGGCCTGCGGCTGACCCTGTATGGGGGCATTGCCATCCAGATCTTCGGTTTGGTGATGCTGGGGGTGATCAACCTGCAGTGGCCGGTCTGGAGTCAGGTGGCCTACGTGATGACCGCCCAAGCTCTGGCCGGGATCGCCAAAGATCTCACCAAGATGAGCTCCAAAAGCGCCATCCGCCTGGTGGTGCCCAAAGAAGCGGAATCCCGCCTGTTTCGTTGGGTGGCTATGCTCACCGGATCCAAAAACGCCCTCAAGGGGGTGGGGTTCTTTGTGGGAGCGGCCCTGCTGCAGATCTTCACCGAAATCTACGGGGATCCCATGGGCTTCCGCATGGCCAACTTTGTCCAGGCGGGGGCGTTGGCTTTGATCTTCTGTTCGGGGGCGCTGCTGCCGGCAGACATGGGCAAAATCAAGGCCAAGATCCCCTTCAAGCGGCTGTTTTCCAAGAGCAGAGAGATCAACATCCTCTCGGCAGCTCGCTTTTTCCTGTTTGGGTCGCGGGATGTGTGGTTTGTGGTGGCCCTGCCGGTGTTTCTCTACGACGAGCTGGGCTGGACTTTTATGCAGGTGGGCAGTTACATGGCCATCTGGGTGATTGGCTATGGGTTCATTCAGTTTGTAGCGCCGCAACTGCTGGGTGGGGGTCGCCCTGGCCGTGCTCCCAAGGCCCGCACCATCCAGATTTGGACCTTCGTGCTGACGGCGGTGCCGGCGATCATTGCCACAGCCTTCATGGCCGGGCTGGCACCGGAGCTGGTGATCACCGGCGGCTTGATCCTGTTCGGGATCGTCTTTGCCTTCAATTCGGCAGTGCATTCCTACCTGGTGCTGGCCTACACGGAAGACGACGACGTAGCCCTCAATGTGGGCTTTTATTACATGGCTAATTCCGGCGGGCGGCTGTTGGGGACGGTAACTTCTGGGATCCTCTTCCAGTTCTACGGATTGGAGGGCTGTCTTTGGTTTTCCACCCTCTTGATCTTGGCGGCGGGGCTGTTCTCGTTGAAATTGCCGGATCCCAGCAAAACCCCGGTGGAGTGGGTGGTTAAGCCAGGGGATTGAAGATGGAGGGCTACCAGCGGAGATCGATGCATCCATTCAACCCATCCACAAATGGGTGGAGGGGAAAGAACTCTGCTCAGCACAAACGAGAGGCCCAACGATGAGATAGTAGAGGAGCAAGCAGCTTTTCCGGCAGCCTATGAGCCTGCGCATTGTTCCCACGACGCCCTTCCCTGGCCAGAGACCCGGCACCTCTGGCCTGCGCAAGCCGGTATCGGTGTTTCAGCAGCCCCACTACCTGGAAAACTTCGTCCAATCCATTTTTGATGTCCTAGAGGGATCCGCCGGCCAAACCCTGGTGGTGGGGGGGGATGGCCGCTACTACAACCGCGAGGCCATTCAGATCCTGCTCAAGATGGCGGCGGCCAACGGCATCGGGCGAGTCCTGGTGGGCCAAGGAGGGATCCTCTCCACGCCGGCGGTTTCCTGTCTCATCCGCAAGTACGGCGCCTACGGGGGGATCATCTTCTCTGCCAGCCACAACCCCGGCGGCCCCCAGGGGGATTTCGGCATCAAGTACAACATCGGCAACGGTGGCCCTGCCCCGGAGAAGGTGACCGAGGCCATTTACGCCCGCACCCAGCAGATCCGGGAGTACCGCATCCTGGAAGCTCCCGATGTCGATCTGGATCGCTTGGGCGAGCAACGGCTGGAATCCCTGACGGTGTCCGTCATCGACCCGGTGGCCGATTACTTGGGCCTGATGCAGCGTCTGTTCGATTTCGAGGCCATCCGCGACTACCTGGCTTCCGGGATCCGCATTGCCTTCGACGCCATGCACGCCGTCACCGGCCCCTATGCCCACGCCATTTTGCAGGGATCCCTGGGAGCACCAGAGGGCAGTGTGCTCAACGGGCAGCCCCTGCCGGATTTTGGCGGCGGACACCCGGATCCCAACCTGGTGCATGCCCGCTCGTTGGTGGAACTGTTGTTTCGGGAAGATGGGCCGGACTTTGGGGCCGCTTCCGATGGGGATGGGGATCGCAACCTGATCCTGGGCCGCCAATTTTACGTGACCCCCAGCGACAGCTTGGCAGTGCTGGCAGCCAATGCCCACCGGGTACCCGGCTACCGAGAAGGGCTGGCGGGAATTGCCCGCTCCATGCCCACCAGCCAGGCAGCAGATCGGGTGGCGGCCAAGCTGGGGATCCCTTGCTATGAGACCCCCACCGGCTGGAAATTCTTCGGCAACCTGCTGGATGCGGGCAAAGTTACCCTCTGCGGGGAAGAGAGCTTCGGCACCGGATCTCACCACATCCGGGAAAAAGACGGGCTCTGGGCCGTCCTGTTTTGGCTGAACATTTTGGCCGTTCGACGGCAGCCGGTGCGGCAGATCGTGGAAGAGCACTGGCGCACCTATGGGCGCAACGTCTACTCCCGTCACGACTACGAGGGACTGCCGGTGGAGGTGGCCGAGGCGCTGATGGAAGACTTGCGACGCTCCCTGCCTGGGTGGGTGGGCCAGCGCTTGGGATCCCACACAGTGGCTTATGCCGATGACTTCAGCTACACCGATCCCGTGGACGGCAGCACCACCAGCCACCAAGGGATCCGCATCGGCTTTGAGGATGGATCCCGCATCATCTACCGGCTTTCGGGAACCGGCACCCACGGAGCCACCCTGCGGGTGTACCTGGAGCGATTGGAGCTGGATCCCGCCCGGCATGGCCTGGATCCCCAAGTGGCCTTGGCCGAACAGATTCAACTGGCCGATCACCTTGCCCAGATTCGCGCCCGCACCGGTCGGCAGCAGCCAGACGTCATCACCTAGCCCGTCGCAACAGTGGACAGGGAGCCTTCCCAGGGAAGCGGGGATCAGGGCCTGAGGCCATCCCAGCCGGTCGCGTCGGCGTCGCGGAGCAGAAAGGTGCCGATAGGGGAGGTGATGGGAGAGGTCAGTTGAAAATCTCCCCGCTCTTGGGTGAGGCCCACCGGGCGACTGGGGAAAGCCACCAGGATCCCTTCCAGGCGCAGCGACTCGGCTACCGGATCGTAGGCCAGGCGCAGCTCAAAATCCCGCAGGTCGCGGCGAACTTCCACCCGGCGGATCCCTGCTTCCGTCAGGCCCAAGCGCAGCCGCCAGTGATTTTGCCATCGCGTGCCGAGGGTGGCATCCAGCTCCAGGCCATAGGTAGAGATCTGGCCCAACCGGGGATCGTAAACCGCCTGCAGCGCATAGCTGATCCCCGGCTCATACACATCCAGGCCGGAGCGTTGATCCCGGTTAAATGTGGTGCTGCTGCGCCCCCGATACTCCAGACGAACGGGTTGGAGCTGTCCCTGGTTCAGGTCGTAGGCCGTCTGCAACTGAATGTTGAACAGATCAGGGGCGGTGCTCCAGGTGAAGTTGGCGTTGAGGGTATCCCACTTCTGGGTGATGAAGTCGTAGCCAAGGCTGGTGTCCAGGCGCACCAGGTTTTTCACCTCTGCCTGCAGCTCCTGCAAGTTGCGGGAGGCAATCGCTGCCAAATCCTCCGGGGTATCGTCGGGGAAGGTCAGGGCTATCGGCAGCTCGCCGGGCAGGTCATCTTCAAAGGCAATGTAGCCTGGGGGCACATCGGGTAGGGGATCGCGGGGCGTAAAGAAGCTGATGTTGGCATTGATGCGATCCACATCTTTAGGGCTGGTGGAGAGGGTTTGGAAGGGCACAGAATTGTTGCCGTAGAAGGTGCGGCTGTAGCGCAGGTCGATGGTATTCCAGTCGGCAGGTCTGAGGCTGAGGCGAGGGTTGAGGCTGACGGTAGACTCCTGGTCAGGAGTGGAGTAGAGGACTTGGGTGTAATCGATAGAACCCGGCATGAAGGTGATCCAGGGAGCCGGTTGAATATCGTTGAACTGGAGGCTGGAGCGCAGCTCGTAGCGATTGAAAAAGTGGAGACCTGCCCCCACCTCTTGATCCGGCTGTTGCTCTTGAGTCAGGGTGAGGGCGCTGCTGAGGGCAATATCGGGCGTGATGCGAATGAGGTCGGGGTTAAAGGCCAGCTCGAAGTTGCGACGCGGCTCGTTGTCGCCATTGGAACTGCTGTAGGCACGGTAGGCCAGGCGATAGGTACCTCCCCAACCGGGTGGGGTCAGTTGAGTGCCCAGCGTCAACCGCGCATCGGCAAAGTCGGGGCCATCTTTGACGCTCACCCGCTGGTTGTAGTCCAAGCGCAGATCCGATTGCAGCCAATGCACGCCCCCGTAGCGCTGAGTGTGGCTGAGGGTGAGGGGGAAGCTGTAGATGCCCCGCTCCTGGGATCCGGTGCGGCTGATGTTGAGGGTGGTGGTGGAGAGATCCCCCTGAAAGGTGGCGTTGAGGCGCAGATCGGCGTTGTCGTTGCGTCCGCCGGCAGGACGGTAGGTGTTGTCCAGGTTGAGGTTGAGCTGCCCCCGCAGTTGGCCTTCCTGCCCAAAGAGGTTGGCAGCGTAAAAGTCGAAGTTGTGGTCGATGCGGAAACGGCTGGAGAAGCGCTGTTGGTCGGCTTCGGTAACCAAGTAAAACTGGGCTCGCCCGTAGTTGACGCTGTCCGGGATGGGCAGGATGTAGTCATGCAAGAAACCAATGCCCACCCCTTTTTTCTGGATGGCATCCAGCCGCAGGCCGCCGAAGTTGTATTCGTCGAAGCGGTAGGCCCAACTGGATTTGACAAACACCCCCTCTGTCTCGCTGCGCCCCGGCAGCACCCATTGGTGATCCCGCAGGCTGTAGATGAACAGGGGGAAATAGGCGATCTGAAGGCCCGCCCGCAGATCCCCTGCTTCTGTCAGCTCGCCGCCGGCAAACACGCGGGCGTCGTAGACGATCACCCGGTCATCGGGAAACACCTCCACCCGATCCCCTTGCACGTAGTGGGTGATGGGTGGCTCTGGCGAGGTGGTGACGGTGGCTTTCTCGAAAAAGATCTGATCCCCCAAAATGGCGGTGGTCTCTTGGCTGCGCACAAAAACCTTGGTGCCCGGCTCCTCCCCCGGCAGAATGACCAGCGAGCTCTCAAATTGGGCGGTGCGACCGGGGATATCCAGATCCAAATTTCGCCCTTCGATTTGCCGGATCCCCCGCCCTTGGGGGCCAGGGGGCTGCTCCATGCGAAAAGGGCCCTCGCTGCGCAGGCGTCGCTCCCGCCGATAAAACAGCAGCCGGTCGCCGGTGATGCGGGTGCCGTCAGCCAGTTGGATCAAGGCGTTCCCCTCGGCAATGCCCAGGTCTTGTTCGGCGATGTAGCTGAGCACATCCCCACTCACGTTGATTTGATCCGGGTCAAGGGGAATTTGCCGCTGCGCGGTGGCCGAGAGTTGCTGGCGAATCTGGGATCCCTGGCTAACGTTCCCTGTCGCCGAGACGGCATCTGCCCCGGTGCCCAGATCCCGCAAAAGGGGGAACTGCTCCAGCAGTTGAGGAGCCAGGGGTGAGCCCGCGGTGGGGATAAAGGCTTCCGTTCCCCTTGGAGGGGATCCCGTCAGCCCCGACCCAGGGGTGGCCTCTGCCAACAGGACACCGCCCAAATCCAAGCTCCCACCGGCTTGGGAGATCAGGGGAGGAATGGTCTTGGGGGAAGCTGGGATCCGATTTAACCTTGCCTCTGAACCGGCTCCACCTTGCAGTTGGGCCGTAGCCCGGTTTTCGCCATTGGATTCCGATCGCGTTAGCGGGACGGAGTCCTTGGTGGGGCGCAGCCAGGGTTGCTCTTCCACCTGCAGGGCTTCAGCCTGAGAAGTCATGGGCTGGGAAAGCCGAAGGGAGTTCAGGCTGGGAACTGCCGCGGTGGGCGTCGCCGGTGAAGGGGGTTGGGGAGAAGGTGTTGCCTGGGCCTGCTGCGCCTGTCGCCGAGCATGGGCTGCTGCCCCTTCGGCCAACAGCCGTTGTAGCCGCTGTCGGTTCAGTTCTTCTGGCGTGAGGGGCTTTTCAGGAGAGTTGGCAAGGGGAGGGGATCCAAAGTCTGAAACCGGGGCCGTAGGGGGTGGGGTTGCCGCAGTCAAGGCTGTAGCAGGCAGAGAAGATTGCGCCTCGGCCAAGGTGATGGGCTCTTCATCGGCGGCAGCCATCGGTTCTGGGCTGGAAGCCCGGCGGGCCAGTTGCAGGCGCTGAGCAAGTGTTTGCGCTGACCGAAAGCGCTGGTAGCCCTCCAGAGAGAACTCCGTCCCGCCAACGCCAGCGGTGGGCGGGGGATCCAACTGGGCGAAGACGGCCTCCCCCGTCCCCAACCACAGGGAGCCGCCCCAGCAAAGGGCCAACCACTTTGCCCAAGGGCTGAAGCCATGGGGGAAGTTGCAGGATTTCACCGTAAAAACCGCCACAGTAAAGAGAAGCCCACCCCACCGAAAATCATATTCGGCAACCAGGCAGCCAGCCAGGGATCGATGTGCTCCACTCGACCCATCGCTCGTCCCAGGCTCATCAGTACATAGTAAATAAACACCAGAACAATCGCTAGCGCCACGCCGCCGTAGCGCCCCGTTTGCCGCACCGTTTGCAGGCCCAAGGGGGCAGCCACCAAGATGGCGAAAAAGCTGGCCAAAGGAATGGCGAACTTGAGGTGGTATTCCGTCAGGCAGCGAGCCACATCGGCAGAAGGGCGTTGCTCCGCTCGATATCGCTGGCACTGCTCCCACAGCTCGCCCGCCCGTTGCTCTTGGGGCACCTTTTCCGCGTACACCAGGCCCACCAGTTTGTTGACGATGTTGAGCTGCATTTCTTCCACCTGGCCTTCATAGTAGGTGCGCCCCTGCTCGTCATAACGGCGGATCACCACATCTCGCAGTTGCCACGATTGGCCCACCTGCTGCGCGGTTTGAGCGGAGATCACCTGCGGATAGCGCAGGTGGCCGGTCTCAGCTTTGCGATCCAGGATCAACAAATCCTGCATCAAGCCGGTCTTCGGGTCAATCGATCCGACATGAAACCAGAGATCATCATCCACCCGCACGATCTCTTCTGGATTAAACAAAAGAGCATCTTGAGCCAAGATGAGGTTCTTGTTCAGGATTTTCACCTTTTGGTTGGTTTCCGGCACAATCACTTCATTGGTCAACAGCGCCAAGCCGCTGATCAGCAGGCCAATACAGAGCACGGGGATAAACACTTTGCGGTAAGGGATCCCGGCAGCACGCAGGGCGGTAATCTCGCTGTCGGCTCCCATTTTGCCTAGGGTGAGCAAGGTGGCAAAGAGGCCGGCAATGGGAAAGGTGACCACCAAAATGGCAGGCAAATTGAGGATGAGAATATGCAAAATGGTCAGGGGAGGGGCGCCCTTTTTCACCAGCAGATCGGTGTAGATAAACAGCTGGTTGCCCAGCATCATCACCGTGCCCCCGGCCACCCCCAGAAAGAAGGGGCGGATCATCTCTTTGAAGAGATAAAACTCCAAAAAGGCAGCTCCCAATCTCAGGGATCCCCAAAAGCTGCCCGCTTGAGCAGGGGTTCTGCGCAGTTTACCCTCGGCGAGTGGAGCCGTCATGACATCACCTCGGATCACAACCTCAGCCAAACCTGGACGATCAAAAACCACAGATGGCTCCCCGAGGGGGGATCCCATCAGAGGGCGTCGGTGATGCGAAACTGAAACATGCCCTGCTGTTGCCCGTCCCCTTCGACGGTGTATTCATCTTGTTTTATGTTCAGGGTAACCAGCTTGCCACTGAGGCGATTGGCGCCCCGGCACATCTGATCCAGCGCGTTGCGGCCCGGCAGAGCTTGGGTGCTCTCCCCGGGAAGGCGGCCGACCTCTCCCCGATCGCAGAGCACCACAGGAGCCTGTTCGGCGCTGATTTTGAAAATTTGTTCTCGGTCAAAGTAATCGGCGCGATCCCCTTCGATGGCGCGGTTGGCCTGCACAATAACCACATTGCCAAAGAAGCGGGCATCGCCGCTGGCTTGGTCGATCTCCACCCGGTCGGCGTAGATCACCGTCGGCTGATCCACATCCGCCTGGGTCTCTGAGTTTTGCAAGCGCCGCGCCAGCCAGTCCCCTTCGATCTGCTCGATCACCACCTCTCCCCGCAGCTCCACTTTCTCAGGGGTGATGGTGGCCTGGTTGGCCTTGGCCCTGCGCCCCCGCTGGATGAACTCGACGGCATCGCTAAACTCGGAAGTGCCGGTGCGGGAGTTGTAAACCAGGCGGGCAGCCCGCACTTCGGTTTCGGCTTGGCGCAGCTCCTCTGTCAGGGATCCCTCGCTGGGCGCCGGAGTGGAGGTAGCCATCTGCCGGTAGAGGACGTTGTCTTCAAAGAGGAAGATCTTGTCGCGGTGGTTGCCCTCCAGGCGGGCGGAGGTGAGCACCCGTCCGGGCTCTTCCAGGGTGACCCCTCCGGTCAACAAACTTTGGGATTCGCGGCGGCGGTAGGTGCCCTGGGCCGACCGGATGATGGTTTCCCCCTGCTGGATCTCCAGGTTGCCTTCCCCTTGGGCAATTTGCGTGTTGCGGTCGTACGTGAGGCGGTCGGCAATGATGGTGACTTCTTGATCCTGTTGGTCTGGGGTCGCCTCCGGGCCGGGAGAGGCCTGGGCCAAGCGCAGATCCGCCAACAAGGGATCCCGGCTGCTGTCGCCGGCCACCTCCTGTAACACCACACCGCCGGAGAGAATGCTTTGGGCCTGCTGGCGCAGGTAGGTGCCTTGGGGAGCGCGAATCTCGATGCCGCGTTCGCGAATGCGCAGGTTCCCTTTCCCCTCGGCCACCTGGTTGGTGCGGTCGTAGGTGATCTGGTCGGCGGTGATGGTGGTGGAGGTGGGTGCCGAGCCGTTTGGGGGCAACACTATCAGCTTGCCCTGCTCGGCCCTGAGAAGGGCAAATTGAAAGTTAAACGAGCCAGAGCGGCCCTGCAACACCATTTCCCGGCCTTTGAGGGTGAACTCCGCGGCCACCTCGATGCGTTCTTCGGGGGTGACTCTCAGGGCGCTGGTCAAGAGCAGGCTGCCGTCGTCGCTCCTCACCTCCACCTCGCCATCCAAATACAGCTCGTCGGCGGTGGCATTGTAGCGGGCTCGCTTGGCCCGCCAAGTCATCTGCTCGCTGCTATCAAAAAAGGGATCCGGCACCCCTTTTTGCCGGTCAGCACCTTCTCCGTAGAAGTAGCCGTGTGCCCCCTGTTCAAATACCTGTTGCCCAGCTGCCAGATCCACCTGCTCGGCAATCAACCGCCAACGCTGATGGCCTCCCCGACGACCCAAGATGTCTACCCTGCGGCTGACCGAGAGGGGCTGATCGGGGGAAGGAGACTCCACCTTCACTTCCTCGATGTCGATCGACAAGGCCCAGCCCACCAAAGCAGCCAAGATGCTGCTCCCCAACAGCGCCACTCCCAGGTTGGAATTGAAGAATCGCCCCATCCTATTCTTGCTGCCGCCTCACCTCGACCCGAACTGACCACTCCCCTTGGAGCCAACGCTCTGAGCTAGCACTCTAGGCTGTAGCTTATCCCATTTTGCCGGCTGCACCGGGGGGATCCCGCGCACACCTAGCCTTAAGCCGACTTTTCAGCCTTCAGCCATAGCGGCTGAGGATGAACCCTAGCCCCAGAAACAGCCCCAGCCAAAAATGGAGACTGACGGCGATGAACTTGGAGTGGCTAATCCGCTGCGGCTGATCGTGATAGGTACCCAGCAGGCGGGAAAGCCGCACTGCAAACGGGATCCCCGCCAAACTCAGCAGTGTCCAAGCCGGAAAGATCCCCAGCCCCACAAACAGCAGCATCAGGCCAAAAAGGCTGCCGCAGAGCCAGGGGATGAGGCGGGCCGAGCGCAAGGTTCCCAGGCGGGCCACCGGCGAGCGCTTGCCACAGGCTAAGTCATCCTGCACTTGATGGAAATGGGAACAAAACAAAATCAAGCTGGTCGCCATTCCCACCACCAGTGAGGCCGCTAACCCCGGCAGCGACCAAGTCTGGCTTTGGCTGTAGTGGGCAGCCGAGACCGCCAGCGGCCCAAAGCTGAAAAAGCAGAGGATCTCCCCCAGGCCCTGGTAGCCCAGGCGCAGGGGCGGCCCTTGGTAGGCATAGCCCAGCCCACAGGCCACCAGCACCAACAGCAGCACCGTCGGATCCCATTGCCGCCAGCTCAGCCACAGGATCCCCAGCAGACCCAGGGCCAAAAAGGCATTCCCCACCCAAAACACCTGCCCCGGCTTGCCCGTCAGGTTGACCAGCGAGTGGAGTTTGTTTTTGTCCACCCCTGTCTGGGCATCGAACACGTCGTTGCTGAGGTTGACCCAGGCCAAGATGCAGATGGCAGCTCCCCAAAACACCCCCAAAACCCCCAAGTCCAGCACCCCTGACTGGGCGTAGGCAATGGCGGATCCCACCCAGATGGGCATGATCGCCACACTGTACATGGGGGGCTTGAGGGCAGCCATCCACAATTGCCGGCGAGAGCGGTTGCTCCATGCGGCCTCTGCTGCTGGCTGCACTTGGCTGACATCTGGATGCATGCGAATTCTCCTTGGGGAGCAAGCCTGCTCTGGGGCCTGTCTCTGGATCTGTCTACAACCATCTGCTCTGTAGGGTAGAGCGCCTGAGAAAGCATCCCCCAGGATGCTAAGAAACTTTGCAGTCCGTGAAGAAGCTCCTCAGATCTGGCCCCCAGAAGCTCAGGCTGCCGGCCCTTCTCCTAATCTCTTATCCTAAAGTCATCTTCTGCCGGTCTCCATCGACGGGTGTCCTGTTTTCGGCCAAGGTGGGATCGTCTTCTTTTTCTTGCGCATGACCTCTTCTCTTTCCCCTTGGAATGCCCACGGTACGCTTGAGTGCCTGGAGTGGCCGAGAGCATGGCCGCCGACTCGCACTTCTACCTGGACGGACGAGGCGAGGGATCGGCGCCACTGGGATCCCTTCCTAGCCGCCTGCCAACAGATGGCGCGGGCGCGGGGCGTGCCCCAAATCCTCAGCTTGTCGCAGCCCATCCCAGAGCTGGATCCGCTGGCGGTGCTGGCCCAGAGGCTGGGTTCGCTCCCCACGAACCGATTCCCGAGCTACTGTTATTTCTCCCACAAGGCCCACGGGGAAAGGGTGCGGGTGTTGGGATGGGGATCCCTGCGGCAGGTTGATCTCGCGGGAGAAGGGGGCTTGCGGGCGGCACGGAGCTTTGTAGAAGAGCTGCAGCCCCACGTCCATGCCGCTTGCATTGGCAGAACGGAGCCCTCGGAAGTGGGAAGATTCCCAGACAGCCGGCAGGAACGCCCTCTGTGTTTCTGTCGCCTCAGTTTCAGCCCCAGGAGTGATGGGGGGGCGGCGCTGGTGCTGCCGCGCTGGCAACTGTTGCAGGTACCAGGCTCCTGGAGATCTCTGGCGGTGGCGCGGCTCAATCTGGAAATCGACCCCGAGAGCGACCTAGCGGCTTTGGCCGGGCAGATCACCGCCTTTTTTGCCCAAATGGAGCGCCTTTCTCGATCCCCCTTGCCCTCGTGGGAATTGCAAGCTCCTGTGCCAGTGAACTTGGAGGAAGCCCCCCTCTTGGCGCGCATCCAAAAAGCCCTGCAGGTGATTCAGGCGGGATCCCTGGAGAAAGTGGTGCTGGCCGAAGCCGTGGATCTGCACTTGCCTGTCCCGCCGTCAATCCCGTCCCTGCTGGCCTACCTGGAAAAAGATCATCCCGATTGCAGCATCTTTGCCTTTGCCGCTGGCGTCAGCGGGCCGAAGTCCTTGGAGGCAGATGCTCGGGGGAATTTGCCGGCCAGGCCTCTCCCCCTGGTCCAAGAGGGGGCCTTTCCCCAGGTTTTCTTGGGGGCCACCCCGGAGCGCTTGCTTTCCGTGTGGCAAGGCCGGGTGCAGATCGATGCCTTAGCCGGCTCCGCCGCCCGCGGCGCCACCCCTGTCCAGGATCGCCAGTTGGCCGAGGAGCTGCTCCGCAGCCCCAAAGACCGCCGCGAACACCAGTGGGTGGTGCGCTCGATCCAGGAGGCTCTGGGTCGGTTGGGGATGGATCCCTGCATTTCCCCGCAACCGCGGCTGCTCCGTCTAGCCAACATCCAGCATCTGCAAACCTTGATCGAGGCGGAGCTCCCCGCCGATGTACATCTGTTCGATCTGCTGGCCCAGCTCCACCCGACGGCAGCGGTGGGAGGGTATCCCCAACAGGCGGCGCTGCAGTGGCTAGAGCGGTTGGAACCCTTTGATCGCTCCAGCTATGCCGCTCCCTTGGGCTGGGTAGACTTACAGGGCAATGGCGAGTTTGTGGTGGGGATCCGCTCCGCCCTAATTCGGGGGAATTGGGCCCGCTTGTATGCCGGTGCCGGGATTGTGGCTGACTCCAACCCAGAGCAAGAGCTGGCCGAGATTCGTCTGAAGTTGCGCTCTCTGGTGCAGGCTCTGGCCTTGCGACCTGCAGCTCCTCTGCTCCCCAGCTTCTGAAGAGAGGGGATCAGGAAGATGTTTCTGCCGCCGCTGCGGGAGGTGGATACGAACCCCTCCACGAACAGCTACAGTGAGAAAGCTGGTCTTTGATTAGCCTCGGTGTCCTCTGCGGCATGGCGACCCTGAATCCCACCCATCCCCCTCGTATAGCCGGATCCCGCGCGCAAGTGGGGCTTTGGCCCGGCCTGATCCAGCACTATCGGGAATGGCTCCCCGTCAGCGCCAGCACACCTGTGGTCACGCTACATGAGGGCAACACGCCTCTGGTGCCTTCCCCGGCTTTGAGCCAACGGCTGGGGCGAGACTGTCAAGTTTACCTGAAGTTGGAGGGCCTCAACCCCACCGGTAGTTTCAAGGATCGGGGTATGACGATGGCCGTGTCCAAGGCCAAAGAGGCAGGGGCAGAGGCGATCATCTGCGCCAGCACCGGCAACACCTCGGCGGCGGCTGCTGCCTTTGCGGCCAAAGGAGGTCTGCGGGCCTATGTGCTGATCCCCGATGGCTACGTGGCCAAAGGCAAACTGGCCCAAACCCTGATGTACGGGGCGGAGATCATCGCCGTTCAAGGCAACTTCGACCAAGCGCTGGCTATGGTGCGGCAGCTGGCGGAAACCTACCCGGTGGCCCTGGTGAACTCGGTCAACCGCTTCCGCTTGGAAGGGCAGAAAACCGCCGCCTTCGAGGTGGTGGATGCTTTGGGGGATGCCCCCGATTGGCTCTGTATTCCGGTGGGCAACGCGGGCAACATCACGGCTTATTGGATGGGGTTTTGCCAGTACCGCCAGCAGGGCAAGGCTACCCGTCGCCCTCGTCTCTACGGCTTCGAGGCTGCCGGTGCTGCCCCCATGGTGTTGAACCGGGTGGTGGAACACCCAGAGACGGTGGCCACGGCCATTCGCATCGGCAATCCTGCCAGTTGGGTGAAGGCCAAGGCGGCAGTGCAGGTGAGCGGCGGTCAGGTGGATAGCGTCACCGACGAGGAGATTCTGGCAGCCTATCGTCTCCTGGCATCCGAAGAAGGGATCTTTTGCGAGCCGGCCAGCGCGGCCTCGGTGGCAGGATTGCTGAAATGGCGAGAGCAGGTGCCTGCTGGAGCACAGGTGGTGTGCGTGCTGACGGGCAATGGCCTTAAGGATCCGGACACGGCCAGCCACCAGGGATCCGCTCCTATCCACACCGGCGTTGTCCCTGAGCTGTCCGCTGTTGCTCGTCTGATGGGTTTCTAGCAGAAACCGCCCGCTGGTTAGGGTCAGCTAGAAATCGCAGGAGCCCCGCACTGTACCCGTAGGGTCAGTGTCGGGAGGAATGCGGAAGTTACGATAGAACCATGACCCAAGTCCTGAC
>NZ_JBSSAB010000016.1:0-65478 GCF_054058195.1 Thermostichus sp. OS-CIW-29 | reverse complement strand
GTGAAGACTTCTTTACTACTGATCAATCCATCCTCCTTCCGAAGTTGGTTTGCTAAGTGCTGCTATTGTACCCCTTGAGCCCTTAACAGGCTGTAGCTTCAACGATCACCGCCCAGACGAATACGAGGCAACGATGAAGTTGCCCTACAGACGGACTCGCGAAAGCCTGGACAGACTTCACAAAGCAAAAGCTGAGGGACGCTTGCCAATGCGCATTGTGCTATCCCGTGTTGGAGACGGCACAGCAGCTGATGAGGATTTCATTACCTGGGTAAGGACAACGTATCCATTGTTCGAAGTTAGCATTTTTCCGCGCATGAACTGGCTTGGCCAGGTCGATGTGTCGCCTCCCACGGCACCGCCCATAGCCTGCACTCGCTGGTTTGACATATCAATCACGGCAACGGGTGTGGTAGCCCACTGTTGCGCCGATGGCCAGGCACGCTACCCCATAGGCAACGTTCGGGAGCAGCATGTCCTCGACATCTACAACAGCCCAAGCTATCGCCGACTGCGCGCGACGGTGGACAACCGTCTGCAGGTAGAGCCATGCCGCCGCTGCAACTTCCTTTAAACAAGGAGAGATCCATGGCTATCACTGCCATCGAATACGTTCTATTTAGCCAAATGCGGCAACAAAACGCTATTCCGCTTGGAGGCGACTGTTTGGAACTGGGCGAGGCCAACTGGTACGGCGACGTGGCTGTCGAGCAGCTTGGCCAAGACATTTATCGCTTTGCCAAAGAGGAAGAACGTACTGCCCTCTTCCGTCAACTTGATGAAATTACTCAGGCTAAGCGCCCTGGAATGCTGTTCGAGATCGCCAAGGTCTTTTGGCGCACCTTCTGGCAGCCACGTTCGATGACAGCGGTGGATCTTCATGGCACGGAGGCAGCTCTCAAGCTGGATCTCAATTTCCCTATCGAGTTGCCTCAGCGTTACCATGCTGTTTTTAACCTTGGCACAGCCGAGCACATCTTCAATATTGCCCAGGTGATGAAAACCATACACGACTACACGCTGCCTGGTGGCCTAATGATCCACGGTCTGCCATTTACCGGCTGGCTCGATCACGGTTTTTACAACGTGCAGCCGACCTTTTTCTGGGATCTAGCCCAGGCAAACAGCTACACGATAATGGCCTATCTCTACGTCGAGTATAATCCACTGAAGTTCGTACAGCTATGGAAACGCGAGGATATCCTCGAACTGGTCACTAAAAACCAGATTGGCCAAAACGCCTTGCTTTACTGTGTTCTGCGCAAGCCTGCTGAAGATCAACCGTTTTGCTTTCCGATTCAGGGCTACTATGCCGGCACTCTCTCCCAGGAGGCAGCAGAGGCTTGGAAGACTTTACGATAAGCGAGGGTGAAAATGAAGCGACTCAAGGAGCAATTTGCAGACAAAGCTAGCGCTGGAGTTGCTTGTGCCACGCATGCCAAAGGGAGCTGTGATCTTGTTCGATGAGCTCAACATGCGTCAGTTTCCGGGTGAAACACTGGCAACGATCGAGATGCTGGGCCTCCGCAATCTCCGTCTCTTTCGCTTCCCTTACGCGACGAGCATGTCTTATACTGTGCTCGAGTAAGTGTAGAGCATGACTCCTCTTTATACGGATCCCTGTCCTGCCTGTGGCGAATCAGTGGCTCACCCTTTTTTTGACGGAGGGGCTGCGCCACTTGCCACATTGGGCTGGCCACGTACTGAAGAGGAGGCACGGGCCATGCCCCCCTATCGGCTTGACTTTGTGCAGTGCCTCGCCTGTGGCCATGTCTGGAATCGCGCCTTCCGCTATGAGGATGTCCCGTACGGCAGTCAGCCGAACCTCATGTTCAACGCCGGGGTCTTGTGGAACCGGCATCTGGCGCAACTGGTCGATGAGGTGCTGACCCGCCTACCTGAGAACCCAACCGTGGTTGAGATTGGCTGCGGTTGTGGTCACTTTCTGCGGTCTTTAGCTGCTCGCCGGCAAGGGCGGTACATTGGATTTGACCCTCACCAACCGGACGACTTCCCCAGTGAGTTTCAATTTGAGGCGCGGCTTTTTGACCCTGTTGAAGATCTGCTGCACCTCCAGCCGGATCTGGTGGTGATGCGTCATGTCCTGGAGCACTTTAGCCAACCAGCAGCCTTCCTACAGCAGTTGGCATGGGCTGCAGGTTGCTGTAAAAAGACTGTGCGCCTGCTTGCTGAAGTGCCCTGTATCGACCGGGTCTTTGCCACAGGGCGACTGGTGGATTTTTACTACGAACACCCCCAGCAGTTTAGCACTGAGTCGCTGCGTGCCCTGCTACAGCGCGTCGGTGCAATTGTGAGCTTGTGGCACGCCTACGATGGGGAAGTGGTGTTGGCCATCGTTGAGCTGCAGCTACCGCTAGCCTGGCGGCTCCGGGCTGAAGCAGCAGCCAAATTTGAGCAAGGCAGCCAAAAGGCTCGCCGCAAAATTGCTGCCCAGCTTCAAGAGCTGGCTAACAGTGGCCTGCGAGTTGCCCTCTGGGGAGGCACGGGGAAAGGGGCAGCCTTCATGCACCACTTTGGGGTTAAGACCAATTGGCTTACCTGGGTTGTCGATTCCGATCCAAACAAAGTTGGCACCTATGTTGCCGGCGTTGGCCAGCAAATTGTCAGCCCAGAGGAGCTGAAAACGCAGACCCCAGACGTGGTCATCATCCCAACCCAATGGCGCGCCGCTGACATTGTTGCCGAGATGGCTAGGCTTGGGATAGAGCCAAAGCAGGTGCTTATCGAGCACCAAGGGCAACTAGTCGACTACTGGCATTCTGCTCATCCCTATGCCTTGCCCAAACTAGAGGGCCGATGATGGAGCTAAGCAACCTTCTGCAGCAAGCTATTGACCACCACCAGCAGGGGCACCTGGAAGAAGCAGAGCGGCTCTATCGGGCCATCCTGCAGGTTGCCCCCCGCCACCACTACGCCCACCACCTTCTGGGCCAACTTGCCCGTCAGCGGGGGCAGCCCCGGTCGGCACTGTCCCATTTGGTGACGGCAGTCAGCGCCAATCCAACGGTTGGTCAATATTGGCTAGCTTTGGTTGAAGCCCTGCTGGAGTGT
Source organism: Thermostichus sp. OS-CIW-29 (assembly GCF_054058195.1). Taxonomy (NCBI): domain Bacteria; kingdom Bacillati; phylum Cyanobacteriota; class Cyanophyceae; order Thermostichales; family Thermostichaceae; genus Thermostichus; species Thermostichus sp. OS-CIW-29. The sequence continues at coordinate 62,406 of NZ_JBSSAB010000016.1, read as the reverse complement.
GGTGAATACGGGGAGGCCGAGCGGGTTCTTGCCGAAGCGTGCGCCCACGGTTTGGAAGGGCCCGCTGTTGTCGAGCTAACTGCGCGGCTAGCGGCCGCCACCCTGAAGGGAGAAGCTCCCTCTCCTGACCCTCTGCCAGCAACGCAGCCCCCCACCGAGGAAGAAGCCAGCGAGCTACAGGAAGCAGCAGCTGCCTACAACAGTGGCAACCTAGCCCTTGTTTTGGAAAAAGCCCAGCGGCTACTTGCCAAAAACCCAGGTCTTGCCCTGGCCTGGGCCATTATTGCCCAGGTGCGCTGGAAACAGGGGGAGGCAGTGGCAGCGGAAGAGGCAGCTCGGCGGGCTCTTGCCATTGAGCCCAATCAGCGCGAGGCCCTGCTTGCCCTGGCCCTATCTCTTCATGCCCAAGAGCGCTATGAGGAAAATGAAGCTCTCTTCCGGCAGGCACTGCTGGCTTATCCCAAGGATGCCGAGATATACAGCTATTTTTCAGCTCTGTTGCAAAAGATTGGCAAATGGCCTGAAGCGCAAGCGGTTGCCTTGCGGGCAATTGAGCTTAACCCAACCTATGCCGACGCTTGGGTCAACTATGGAAGTGCGCTGTTGGGAAGTGGCGAAAGGGAGCGAGCTGCAAGCGCCTACCAAGCGGCACTGCAGTTCAACCCACAGCGGGTAGAAGCACTCTACTGCCTTGGACTATTGGCCGTAGTTAACTATGACTTTCCCAAGGCGCTGGATTACTTTGACAAAGCCCTAACCCTTTGTCCCCACTTTGTTGAGAGCCTCCTGGAAAAGGCAAGAGTCTACGGGTTTTCTGACCAACTCCAAGAAGCAGAAAGCTGTGCGCGCCTTGCCCTGCAGAAAAAGCCGCACCACTTCGACGCCCATCTAGCTTTGGCCTTTGCTTTGGCAGCTCAAGGAAAGGATGGGGAAGCTGAGGAAGTGTTACAGGCGGCCCGCCAATGTAGACCCCAGCCCTCCGATGCGGCCGAGCGGATCCTTGCCACCCAGATTGCGGGTCGGCTTCACTTACCAGCCATCCCCGAGTCCCAAGCGGCCATTGCCCACTGGCGAGCTCGCTATCGGGAGGGCCTTAACGCTCTGCTGGACCTGCCTGGAACCCTGACCGACCCAACCCAATACTTCTTCAGCGGCTTTCGTTCCTTCTACCTTGCCTACCACAACGCCGACGACCGAGCGCTCATGGAAGGTCTCTGTCGGCTCTTTCGGGCTAAGGCGCCGCAGTTGAACTTTGAAGCGCCGCATGTTGCCCGCTGGCAGTTCCCTACAGGTCGGCGCATCCGGGTTGGCTTTTGCTCCGAGTTGCTTGTCGACCACACCATCGGCAAGCTCTACCAGGGCCTTCTGGTTCAGCTTGACCGTTCCCGCTTTGAGGTCATCCTCATCTACCCACCACAAGCCAAGCGTGACCAACTGCGAGCTAGGTTGGAAGCTGCTTGCGACCGAACGGTGACCCTCAGCGGTCGACTTCCCCAGTGGCAAGCACAAGTTGCAGCCCTTGAACTCGATGCCCTCTTCTACCCCGACATTGGCATGTGGCCATCCACCTACTTTCTGGCCTATGCGCGGCTTGCGCCTGTGCAGATGGTTAGTTACGGCCATCCGGATACCACCGGCATCGATACAGTTGATTACTTCCTAGGGGGAGATGCGCCGATGGAACCGGAAGGAGCAGAAGCCTACTACAGTGAGCGCTTGGTGCGTTTTACCCGCCTCCCCTTTTGCTACCAACTTTTCAGCTTGCCAACGTCAATTCCCTCCCGCACAGAACTGGGCCTGCCAGAGCACGGCCGGCTCTACGGCTGCCCTCAATCTTGGTTTAAGCTGCACCCTGACTTCGACGCGGTGCTAGCAGCCATTGCTGAGGGCGACCCCGAGGGCCACATTGTCATGATTGAGAACTTCGCCAAGGCTTGGAGCGAGCAGCTCAGGGCGCGCTGGGCAAAGAGTGCCCCTATCCTCAACGAACGGGTCTGCTTCCTGCCGGGCCAGCCGCTTGATCGCTTCATGGCTTTGGTGGCCCACTGTAATGTTTTGCTGGATCCCATTCATTTCGGCTCAGGCAACACTCTCTACGAGTCCATGGCTTACGGCAAACCAATTGTCACCTGGCCTGGGCGCTTTGCCCGTGGGCGTTTTGTGGCAGCAGCCTACGAGCAGATGGGGATCGCCGAGATTGCGCCTATTGCCCCCTCCATCGAGGACTATGCGCCCACAGCCCTTGCTTTTGCTCGTGACCAAGAACGCTGCCTCGCTTTTGCCAGCAAGGCTGTAGCAGCAGCCAAAACGCACCTGTACTTCGACCTAGGGGCGGTGCGTCAATTCGAAGCCTTCCTCCTAGCGGCGCTGGAAGCGGCTGCCCAGGGCGAGAAGCTGCCAAGTGGCTTCCGGGTGCCGCCTCCCAAGGGCGGGAGCTGACCTTTTTGGGAGGCTCTGGCCAGGCCTGGCAGCTTTGCTCTGCCGTGGGATGTAATCAACCCCCTCACTCTGGGATTAAGATGCAGAAAAACTGCAGGCAGGATGGCAAGCTGCCAATTGTCTCCCTGCATGGCCATGTAGAGCTGAGAGCGCGATAGGTCGAAGCCAATGAGTTTATCGCAAGGGCCGGGTTTTGATGGGGTGGATCCCCCGGATCCGAAGCTGATCGATGCCTGTGTGCATTGTGGGTTTTGCCTGACCACCTGCCCCAGCTACCGTGTAATCGGCAAAGAGACGGACTCGCCGCGGGGCCGCATCTACCAGATGGACGCCCTCAATCAGGGCCAAATCTCTCTCTCAGCGGCAGTGGTTTCCCACTTCGACAGTTGCTTGGGCTGTTTGGCCTGTGTAACGGCTTGCCCCTCGGGGGTGCGCTACGACCGGCTGATTGCCGCTACCCGACCTCAGATTGAGCGCAACTACCGCCGCAACCTCTGGGATCGACTGTACCGCCAGTTGATTTTTTTCCTCTTCCCCTATCCGGAGCGGCTGCAACCGCTGCTGTGGCCTCTCTGGCTGTACCAAAAAATGGGGATCGGCGCTTGGATCCGAAAGGGTCTGGAAAAGGTCTCCCCGCGTTTGGCGGCCATGGAATCCCTGATGCCCCCCCTGGAGGTGGAGCAACTGCTGCCCAAGCGTTACCCTGAGCGGATCCCGGCGGTGGGAGAACGCCGTTTTCGGGTGGGACTCATTTTGGGCTGCGTGCAGCGCCTGTTTGCCCCACAGGTAAATGAGGCCAGCATTCGCGTCTTGACCCACAACGGCTGTGAGGTGGTGATCCCGCCTGTCCAGGGCTGTTGTGCGGCCTTGCCCCACCATCAAGGGCAACTGCAGCAGGCGGAAACCCTGGCCCGCCAGATGATCGATGCCTTTGCCAATTACGAGTTGGATGCCATTCTGATCAACGCTTCTGGCTGCGGGCATACCCTGAAAGACTATGGCCACCTATTGGCCAGGGATCCCGACTACAAAGAGAAGGCAGCCCGATTTGCCACTCAAGTCAAGGACATTCAGGAGTTTCTCGCTCAGGTGGGGTTAACGGCTCCTCTACATCCGCTACAGCCGGAACCCCTGGTGCTGGTCTACCAGGATGCCTGTCACATGCTGCATGGGCAGCGGCTCAGCCAGGAACCTCGACACCTGTTGCGGCAAATCCCGGGGCTGGAGCTGCGGGATCCCGTCGATGCGGCCCTCTGCTGTGGTAGCTCCGGCGTCTACAACCTGTTGCAACCCCAGGTGGCGGATGAGCTGGGATCCCAGAAGGTAAAGAACTTGCTTAACACCGGTGCTCAGGGGATCGTCTCTGCCAATATCGGCTGCCGCCTACAAATCCAGAAACATCTGCGCCTACAGGGCAAAGCCGGGATCCCCATCTATCACCCGATGGAATTGTTGGATCGCGCCCTTACCGCTGCGTGACGCTTTCGCGAACAAGCTACAGGGGCTGCCTCTAGTCCCCGATCTGCTGAACAATTGGTTACTTTGCGGAACCGAAATAGCCATTAAACTAAGCATGTTGGCCGCGGCTATGTAAACTACCCGACACCAACCGCTAGGCGGTACGGAGCGGGCTTTTAGTAGCCCTGCAGTTAGCAAGCCGACCACGAGCCTCTGGGGTGGTTTACTGCACCCCCAATCGACCGTTACCAGTGCCCTAAAAGCTGTTTCTGGTGCCCGCAGTACCATTATAGCATTCCTCCCGACACTGACCCTACGGGTACCGTACGGGGCTCCTGCAATTTCTATCTGAATGCTGCTTGGATTCCGCACCCGCTTAGAGCTGAATAACCGGCAGAAGACCCTAGCCGCTCAGCACGCTGGGGTAGCCCGTCACGCCTACAACTGGGGCCTGGCCATCTGTCGGCAAGCCCTGGAGAACCGGCAGAAACTCCCCACCGCCATTGACCTGCACAAGCGCCTGGTAGCCGAGGTTAAGAAGGAAAACCCCTGGTACTACCAGGTCTCCAAATGCGCTCCTCAGCAGGCATTACGCAACTTGGAGCAAGCCTTTAAGCGCTGGCGGGGTGGGTTGGGGAAGTTCCCCCGCTTCAAACGCAAGGGAGTGCGAGACAGCTTTTACCTAGAAGGAAGCATCCGCATTTCTGGCGACCGCATCAAGGTGCCTATCTTCGGTTGGCTGCGCTGTGCAGAGTTACTTCCGGCGACCACACCCAAGAACGTGGTCATTAGTCTTCGCGCCGGACATTGGTATATCTCCTTCAAATATGAAGCTCCAGCGCCTCAGGTGGAGAAGACCGGGGAAGTTGTGGGAGTGGACTTAGGTATCCATCACCTGGCCACCTGTTCCGACGGGGAAGTATTCGAGAATCCAAAGCCCTACCGCAAGGCGAGGAAGCGTCTGGCCAGACTGCAACGGCGGCTGAGTCGCAAGCAGAAGGGATCCGCTAACCGTAAGAAGGCGGTGGTGCAGTTAGGCAAGGCCCATAAGCGGGTGGCAGACATTCGGCAAGACAATCTGCACAAGCTAACGACTTACCTGGCCAAGAAGTATCGGGTGGTGGTGATTGAGGGCTTGCAGGTGAAGAACCTGCTCAAGAACCGCAAGCTGGCAGGAGCGCTGTCAGACTGTGGGTTCTACGAGTTGAGGACTCCGTCCCGCTATCGCGAACGGCGACAGCTAGAGTATAAGGCCCGGCTCTACGGCTGTCAGGTGGTGGTGGCGGATAGGTTTTATCCGTCCAGCCAACTGTGTTCAGGGTGTGGGCACCGACAGAAGATGCCACTGCAGGAAAGGGTGTTTTGCTGCCCGTGTTGTGGTCTGGAGCTAGACCGCGACTTGAATGCAGCCCTAAACCTGTTGCGGTGGTACAGAACTACCCCAAGCTCTGGGGGAAGTGACGCCTGTGGAGACTCCTCTGGCGGGGTGGTGGGGGTGAACTCTGCCGCTAGTCATGGGTCGCTGAAGCAGGAAGAAAGCAGCGATGCTGGGCAAAGTTCTGTTTTGTTCAGCGTTGCATAAGTCTTTCGGAGCGGACTTCTTCGGGTCAGGCAGAGGTAGCCGAGGCAACCGGTTGAGTGGATCCTGGATTTCCGGTCGCGCTGGCGTAACCTGGCGCAACATAGCCTCCCACCCCACTTCTCTCGCTCCTTGCCGGTAGGCTATTCCATCAACAGGCCCAAGTCCAAGTGAGGCTGCCACAGATCGGCCAGGCGCTCCAGCAATTGCTCCCGCTGCTGAGCATAGTGGCCCTCCAGATCCGGCAAGGGATCCCAGCCTTTTTGTCGGCGCAGCCAGTTCAGCCATTGTCGCCGCCACAGGTGGTTGTCAAACAGGCCATGCAGATAGCTGCCCCAAATCCGACCCGTGGGATCCCGCCAGCCCAGGTTCTCTTGCTCGAACAGCGGCAGGCAGCCAGAGGGATCCGCCTGGGTGGATCCCTGATGAATTTCGTACCCCTGGATGGGGGCCAGGGCAGGCCATCGGCTTTGGGTCTGTACCTGCTGGGTGACCTTGGTGGGCTGTAAAACGGTGGTCAAAGGGAGAAAGCCCAGCCCTGGGTAGGTGCCGGCGATCCCCTCCCAGCCTTCGGGATCGGCGATGGTTTCTCCCAACATTTGCAGTCCGCCGCAAATGCCGACGATATGGCCGGAGTATTGGCGCAGTTGCTCGGCCAAGCCGGTCTTTTGCAACGCGAACAGATCGTTGAGGGTGGTTTTGCTGCCGGGCAGGATGACCACATCCGGGGATCCCAAACTTTGGCCAAGGTGAACCCAGCGCAGATGGACGGTGGGCTCCGCCAACAAGGGGTCAAAATCCGAGAAATTGGCCACCTGGGGCAAACGCACCACAGCAATCTCCAGGCGCCCTTCCCTCAGGGCTTGGCCACCGGCCCGGTCGCGGCGATCTTCCCAAAGCAGGGGGTTGGCTGCAATTCCCATCGAATCCTCTTGGGGCAGAACCCAGTCCACCCAAGGCAAGACCCCGACAACTGGGATCCCGGTGTAGTTTTCCAGCCAATCCAGGCCGGGCTGCAACAATTCCCGCGAGCCGCGAAACTTGTTGATGACAATGCCCCGGATCAGGGCCCGTTCTTCGGGTTCCAGCAGTTGGAGTGTGCCCACCACATGGGCCAGCGCCCCACCTCGGTCGATGTCTGCCACCAGCCAAGTGGGGGATCCCAAATGCAAGGCAACCCGCATATTTGCCAAGTCCCGATGTTTGAGGTTCACCTCTGCTGGGCTACCTGCCCCCTCGCAAAGGATCCAGTCGTACTGCTTTTGCAGGCGAGCAAGGGCTTCTTTGACCGCTTGCCAGGCCGGCGCAAACCAGCGCTCGTAATACTCTCCGGCGCGGTAGGTGCCCACCGCCACTCCGTTCAAGACGATCTGGGAAGTCAGGTTGCCCTGGGGCTTCAGAAGAATCGGGTTCATTTCCACCGCAGGGGGGATCCCGGCAGCCCAAGCTTGCAGAGCCTGCGCGTAGGCAATCTCCTTGCCGTCTGGGGTGACATAGGCGTTGAGGGACATGTTCTGAGCTTTGAAAGGGGCAACCCTTTTTCCCGCTTTCTTGAGAATGCGACAGAGGGCTGTCACCAAAAGGGTTTTGCCCACGTGGGAAGAAGTTCCCACCACCATCAAGGATCGACCTGAACAGCTCACCCCGGATCCCTCACCCTTGGTTTCTGGTTGTTGCCATTCTCTCCGCGGCCAGTCCTGCCAAGCCAGGGCCTCCGTTGGCAAAGGCGACCCCATGATTCCTCAGTTCCCCAGAGCAACGCGCCCTGCTGATGCCCAGAGCCGCACCCTCCGGTCTGCACGGGATCCCAGGGGCTTGCGCCTTTGTGCTCTCGGTTGGATTTTGAGCTGGGGCAGATGGATTCGAACCACCGAATGGCGGGACCAAAACCCGCTGCCTTACCGCTTGGCGATGCCCCAATTCACATTGCTTAACCGGCTTAATTAATCTAGCGATGCAGCTTCGGGTCTGTCAACAGTTGCAGTGAGCTCCTATGCGTGGGGAAGCTGAAGCTCTTCGCCAAGGTCAGGGCCGATGTCAAAGGGGTTCACAGGGAGAGTGCGGGCTACCTCAAAGAAATAGGCGCGGATCTCCGGCCCGAAATAGATGACATCTCCGCTCCTCAGGTAGTGAGTGGCCACCCGCGTGCCGTTGACAAACACCCCATTGGTACTGGACTGGCCCTTGCGATTGCCGTCGATCAGGCAATAGGTAAACCCTGTCCGGTTGGACTTGGTGGGCACCCGCACCAGGTAAGCGTGGTGACGCGAGACAAACCGATTGACGATCTGGATGGCGTTGGAGGGATCCCGTCCAACCGTGTAGATACTCTCCCGCAGGATGTAGCTGCAGGGCCGGACAGGATGGCAGATGGACAGGGCGAACTCCGGATGGGATACCGGCTGCTCAGGGACTCGATCGAACAGATCTGCTGGCAGATCAAAGCTGTAGCTAGAAGCAAGAGGATCCCCCCCACCAACCGCCGTGGTGGAGGCAAAGAAATCGTCGTAGCTATGTGACAACGGCCTTCCCCCCTCAACGCTCAACGCCATTTACAGCAGCTTGGCTTTCCAAATTCAAAGTCTTATCTAGAGTTCCCCAAAACCCTACTGCTTTCAAAGGAACTCTGGTCTTGGCGGGCTGCCGGAAAACCCACAAGCCCCAGTGTACTGTACTATACACCATAGGCAGCCTTGGAGATACCCCCTTTCCCAAAAAATTGGGTTTGGGTCGGGCCTATTTTGGCTTTCAGGGATCCCTTGGGAGCCACAGCCTCAGGCGGGCTATTCTGAGTAGCAGGTTTTTAACCTTGAGGTGAGGGTGTGACGGAGGCCCTGCTGCGTCGGTTGGATGTGGCCACAGAAGCTGCCCTGGAGGCAGGGGCTTTGCTGCGCAGTTATGTGGGAGGCACCCTCGCCATCGAGGAGAAACGTCCGGGCGACTTGGTGACGGCGGCGGATCGCGCTTCTGAGGATCTCATCTTAAAAATCTTGAGGCGGCACTTCCCCGAAGATGTCATCTTGACCGAGGAATCAGGCCAGCAGGGATCCCCGGAGGGTGCCTACGCTTGGATGATCGATCCCCTGGATGGCACCACCAACTTTGCCCACGGTTACCCTTTCGCTGCCGTCTCCATTGGTTTGCTGCAGGGGCGGGAGCCAGTTTTGGGGGTTGTTTGTGACGTTTTTCGCGGGGATCTGTTTCGCGCCGTCCAAGGAATGGGGGCCACCCGCAACCGTCAACCCATTCGAGTCTCCACAACGGCTGAATTGTCTCGGAGCCTGCTGGTTACCGGCTTTGCCTACGATCGTCGCGAAACCCCCGACAACAACTACGCCGAGTTTTGCCACTTTACCCATCTCACCCAAGGAGTACGGCGCGGCGGATCTGCAGCTCTGGATTTGGCCTATGTGGCCACCGGCCAGTTGGATGGCTATTGGGAGCGGGGCCTCTCCCCTTGGGACATTGCCGCAGGGATCGTCCTGGTGCGAGAGGCGGGTGGCAAGGTGACTGCTTACGATGGCGGCCCGGTGGATGTTTACAGTGGCCGACTGTTGGCCAGCAATGGCTGGTTACACGCTGCTCTGCAAGAAGAATTGGCCCAAGTACAGCCTTTGCCGGTCTCCTTTCCCATGCGGCGGGATCCACGCCCAGCCTATCAGAACCGGGAAAGCTCCCCAGTTGAGTTGAATTGAAGACAGAAGTAGCTGACGAATAATCGAGGAATAATCAAGAAGATTCCAAGAACCCTATGTTGGGCAGGGTAGATAGGAGATGGGTTAGCGGACTCCCCGGAAAACAGCGACATGGCTGCCGGGCGGCACAGTTCGGCCTGGCTCTCCTCTTGGGAGCAATGGCCCTTGGGGTTGCCACTGCTGGCCCCGGTTACCCTCAGCCGGCACAAGGGAAAGTCGCCCCCACCGAGCAGGCACAGCCCCTCGATTCCCGTTGGGCCGAGATCCAGGCCCGGGGGCGCATTCGGGTTGGCTTGGATCCCAGTCTGGGGCCGGCCTATCTCTATACCGACTTGGAGCGACAAACCTACGCCGGCTTCGAGTGGGATATCCTGGAGGCGCTTGCCCAAACCCTTCAGGTGCAGGTGGATCCCATCTACGTGGCCTGGAGCGAGCAGTTGGCGGCCTTGCAAGCGGATGAGGTGGACTTGATCTGGGGAGCGCGGGAAGCTTTGGGCTTGGATCCGGAGCAGTTTCTGGCCACCCGGCCCTACTATCTCAGCCCGCAGCGCTTGGTGGTACGGGATCCCTCCCCCGCCTCCGGGCCAGAGGAACCGGCCATCGAGACACTGTCGCAATTATTTGGCCGCAAAGTGGGCATTGTAGTTAACAGTACGGGGGCAGCCCTGCTGGAGGCGTACAACGAGAGGAGAGGCAACGCCATTCGTCTCTTTGCCACCAGTAACCCTGAGCGCTTGTTTGCTCAGCTACAGGCTGGCCAGTTGGATGCTGTGCTGGTCGATCAGCCCGTTGCCGCCCTGAACCTGCGCCAAGCTGGATCCCGACTGCGCCTGGTGGGGCCGCCCCTGTTCCCCATGCCTCTGGTGGGAGTAGTATCCTCTCAGCATCCTTCCCTGAAGGAAGCTGTGGATGGGGCGATTTCCAGCCTGATCGAAAACGGAACCTTGCAGCAGATTTTAGAGAAGTGGCAACTATGGGATCCAACTCTAATGTCCCCCGCCTCAACCGAGGACTAGCCCGCTACGAGACTGACCATTTCGCCATCTTAGGCGTGCCCCTTACCGCCGACTCCAAGGGGATCCGGCGCGGCTACCTGCAGGCGGCCAAGGCCCTCCACCCGGATCGGTTTGTGGGGGATCCCGAAGGTGCAGAGCGCGCCAACATCCTCTTTGCCAAGCTGGTCAACCCGGCCAACGAAGTGCTGACCAAAGAGCGGGAGCGAGGGGAATACGAAACTGTGCTCAAAATGCGGATTAAACGCCTTTTGGAGACACCGCCCCCCGACCTTTGGCCCTCTGGGGAAGCTGTCAAAGGCTTGGCCGAGCGCCCCGATTGGCAAGAAGAGTATGTCAGGCGGGTGGAGAAGCTGGCCAAAGAACAATACAGCTCCATGGAAACCCTGCTCGAGAAAACCGAGCAATTGAGCGAGCTGAACCTGGCCTATTTGTTGCTCAAAGCCGGCTACCAAGGGAGCCTAGCCCCTGCCTCTAGAACCACTACCGCGACCGGGATCCCAACCCCTTCCCCCAGCCGTACCACTGTGGGTGGGATCCCAGCCTCCCCCGTCGTTGCTCCGCCCACCCGTCCCCCTGTTCAGCCCGTTCCCACCCCACCGCCTGCCCCCAAGTTCAGCCCTGCGGAAACCCGCTTTATCCAAGCCTTGGACATGATCGAGCGCAAGCAATACCGGGATGCGGTGCAGTATCTGAACTTTGCCATCAGCGCTGAGCCCAACGTGGCCCGCTACTACCTGCACCGGGGCATTGCCCACCTGAAGCAGGGGAATACCGGCATGGCCAAAGCAGACTTTTTGCAGGTCAGCCGCCTAGAACCCGCCAACGCCGAGTTGATGGCAGAAGTGCGCCGTTGGATGCAGCAGGTCACCACCCAACAGCCCGTTCCCTCGCCCAGCCGCCAAACGAGCCAAGCTCAGAAAGTGGTGCCACCTCCCCGTAAGGAGGACAACGGCGGGTTCTTTAGCCGCCTCTTCGGCAGGAAAAAGTAGGCAGAGCCCCCCTTAACGCGCACCCCCTAGCACCAGCAGCGTCACCAGGGATCCCGTATTCCAGAGGCTGTGCAGCAGGATGGGAGCCAGCAGGTTGCGGCTGTGGCTGTACACCACCCCCAGCACCACCCCCAGCATGGTCAGAGGCAGCAGATCAGAGAGGTTGAGGTGGGCAAGGGCAAAGGTAAAGGCGCTGAGCACAATGGCGGCCCCCATAGGCAGGTGGCGGCTTAGGGTGGGCAGCCAAAAGCCCCGGAACAGCACCTCCTCAAAAACAGGGGCACAGACAGACACCACGGCCAAAAACACCAACCGCGCCCCCCAACCATGGCTATCCAGCAGCAGGGGCAAAATGGGATTCCCACCCCCCGCCTGCGGTAGCAGCAATTGCGAGAGTGCCGCTGCCAGCACCACCAAAGGCAAGGCCACCCAGTAGCCACACAAGCCCCACAGCAGCCAAGGACCCCACAACCGCACCTGCAGCACCCTCTGCCAGCCGGGGTAGGCGTGCAAGAGACGGTACAATAACCCTGCCCCCAGCAAAGCGCCGGAGTTGTAGGTGAGAAACAGGGCTACCGCCTGCTGCCAAGGGCTGAGCTGCCGTGCCCCCAGGCCGAGGATGATGATGTAAAGTCGAGGCACCAAAGCGTTGAGGGCGATAAACCCCAAAAACCAGCCGGTCAACACCGCTTGCGCCCCGATCCCCGGCCAAGGCACTTCCCAAGCAGGGCCCAGGAGCGGACGTTTGCGCCAAAGGCTCCAGCCCAGCCAGCCCAACAAGAGCATCAACCCCAGCAGCGCCCCCAGCACGGGAATCCCACCCACCACCGCCAGTCGAAACAGAGCCGCCAAGGCCAATTTTTCCTGCTGTTGGTTGAGGGCATTTAGGCTATCGCTGCGCTGCTGCAGTCGGTAAAGCTGTTGCAGAGCCACCGCCTCAAACCAACCATCCAGATGATTGCGAATCTGCACCTCCGCCTCTGGCAAGATGCGCCGCGGTGTTCCCCACAGCCCTTGCAAAACCCGCGCTGCCCCCTTTTGGCTCGATTCCAGCTCCACGGGACGTTCCAGGTCGATGATCTGCTGCCATTGCTGCTGAGCGGCCTCCAGATCTTCTTTGTAGGCATAGAGCAAGCCAAGGCGCAGCCACAGTGCATCCAGCTCCGTCTGCAAATCTTGCATGGAGGCCAAAAGGGCGGGATCCACCTCTGGAGATTGGGCAGGTTCTGGGCTGGCCGCCTCAGATTCGCCAGCAGGAGTTAAACGGGCCAGCCGTTTCAAACGTTTCAGGCGTTCGGTGTAGTTATCGGCGGTCTGCTGATAGCGATTTTGGGCCACCTTGAACACATCCTGACCCAAAAGTGCCCGTGCCAGATCCTGATAGCGGGGATCATCGAGGGTGCGGGAAGCCTGCAGGGCGAGATCGGTTTGCAACAAATCCAACTGCGTTTGGGGCGGCGGCTGAAACCAACTGCTGGAAAGAGAAAGCCCGACAATCACAATGGCCAATAGGCTCAGCAGGTTGAGGATCCCACGGCGAACAGAAAACCAAGCAGAGGAGGGGTCGGCAGAGGCCGTGGTTTCAGAGTGAGACATTGCGGCGACGGATCCAACTCAAGCGGGTTATATCCTATCTTCTGTATTGTCTTGGCGGAATGGAGTTGTTATTACTGCATTACGGATTTGTCCTGTTGTCACCGTCGCTCCAGCCAATAGCGATAGATGGGCAGGCCCAGTTGTAGGCAGTGCCACTCCCGCTCCGTGGGGATGCCGAGGGGATTGGAGTCCAAAGGCCCCTGGTGGGGATCCCAAAACTGCGGATGATCCAAAAATCGAGCTGCCATTTCTTCGGCCACCTCCTGGATATCCGATTGCAGGAAGACAGGGCTGCCCGGTCGCAGCAGCAGAGCCAGATCCGCCACCAGTTGGGGCTGGACGATCCGCCGTTTGTGATGGCGCTTTTTGAACCAGGGATCCGGAAATAGGATGGTTACGCGGCTGAGATCCCCCGGCGCAAACAGATGCCGCAAAGAGACATTGATGTTGGCAAACAGAAAATGGACGTTATCCAGCCCCAGCTCATCCCGCCAGGCATTGGCCCGTTCCACCAGCGCCTGCCGAATCTCTACCCCTAGGAAGTTCCAGTCGGGCTGCTCCTGAGCGAGGCGCAGCAGAAATCGTCCGCTCCCTGTGCCGATATCCAGATGAAAGGGCTGCCCCAGCCGCCGGTATACCCGTTCCCAATGGGGTGGGGGGGTGGGCTGCTGATACTGTGCCTGCAGGGGATTGACGTGCTGCCGTACCCGGTGACCGAGGCCCCTCTGTAAGGGGATCCCGGCCCAAGGCGGAGAAGGGGGGCGCTTCTCCAGTTGGCCCTCAGGCGATTGCTGCCCCTGTTGCACCTCTGCTTCCATAGACCACCTCCTGCCGCCAGCTGCGGCCCTCGCCCACTGACCAAGGGATCCCCCAGCTTGGAGGGGAGCGACAAAAGTCCAGGAGATCTAGGCTACCACCGGATGCTGTCGATGACTTGCCGCAAGATCTGGGCCGAGCGGTGCAGCTGCTTGCGCTCGCTCTCGGTGAGGGACATGGCCAGCGTGCGTTCCACCCCCTGTCGCCCAACCACTCTGGGCAAGCTGAGACAGACCTCTGGCAGATCGTACTCCCCTTGGGTGAGGCTGCTCACGGTTAAAACGCGGTGTTGATCCCGCAGCAGGGCTTGGACAATTTGCGTCACCCCTAACCCGATGGCGTAGCTGGTGGCCCCTTTGCGACGGATGATCTCGTAGGCAGCGTTGCGCACCTGCTCGAAGATATCCCCCAAATAGGCGGGATCCCAGTCCGGTGAGAGTTCCCCAATCGGGGTGCCGGCGATGTTCACCTTGCTCCAAACGGCCACCTCGCTATCTCCATGTTCGCCGATGATGTAGGCGTGCAGGCTACGCGGATCCACCCCCAGGCGCTCCGCCAAAAGATAGCGAAAGCGGGCTGTGTCCAAAACCGTCCCCGACCCAATTACCTGCCCTGCCGGCAACCCCGACAACTTCAGGGAAACGTAAGTCATGATGTCAACGGGATTGCTCACCACCAAAAGGAGTGTGTCAGGGCAATGCGCCATCAAGGCCGGGATCAAGCCTTTGAAGATCTCGACGTTGCGCTGCACCAAATCCAAACGGGTTTCTCCAGGCCGCTGCTTGGCTCCTGCCGTTAAAATCACTACATCTGACCCGGCGCAATCCGCCAGTTCCCCTGCCCGTATCCGCGTCGGCTCCACAAAGGGGATCCCGTGCACCAGATCCATCACTTCCCCTTCCAGCTTGTTGCGGTCGATGTCGTGAAGGACCAGCTCATCCAGAGTGTTCTGGATTACCATCGAGTAGGCACAGGCCATGCCTACCTGGCCGGCGCCGATGATGGATCCCTTCAAAAGGCGGCGAGAAGTCAGCCCCTCGACCTGCTGCTGGGAGCGCTGCTTGGGTTGGTGCTTAGAAACAGTCATGGCTGCAGCCGCTACTCTTCGTTCTCCAGCTTAAGCCTGCCTAGAGGAAGAAAAAAACAGGCTACCGCTCTCCAGAAGAACTGGAAAGGCGAGAAGAGGCAGGATCGGTTGCCGCAGCGGACTGGATCCATCTGAAACAATAACAATAAATAGCCCTCTAACCTTCAACAGTCCTCAACCCGGCTGCTGGGTTAGCCGCTGCCAAAGCTGCGGAGGAATGCGCTCGTGAGGACACTTTAGGGACTGAATCTGAGCTAAATCTTCCGGCATGTAGTGCAAGGCTACCCGCGCTGCCGGATCCAAAAGGCTGCGCCGTCGTCGGTTACATTGCTCCGCTTCTCCCAGAAACACGTCCAGCCAGCCATCTCGCTCTTGGTAGCGAATCCTCAAAGCAGAGAGAGAAGGCAGAGCAGAGGAAACTTCTTTGCGGTAGAGCCGAAAGCCCTGCTCCAGACTCCAGCCCAACCACCACTGAGGCGCCAATTGCCCCAACTGCCTACACCACACCCCCGCCTGAACCTGTTGCCATGCCATGCTTGCCACTCCGCAGCTTGTTCTCCTGAGAAGACTTAACTGCAAATCTTTAGCAATTGCTACTTGGGTAAGCACTCTACCAGACTCCTCAAGCTTAATGCAAGTCTTTATCAAAGAGGATCCCTACTTTACCGGCACGCTATTGAAAGCTAATCTCAATAGAGCTATGCTGTTACTCGGTTGAGTGGTGGAGTTGTATCCATCAGTCTTCCTCTCTTGCCTTGGATGCATCGGGGATCCCACGCCCGCGGAATTAGCCATCCTGGGTCTGGCAGGGATCCCTTTTCCAGGGCTAGCTGAGGTTCTTTCTAATGAGAGCAGTTCTAACTAATAGGAGCCTGGTTCCTTCCCAAGCGTGTCGATGTACGGGTAGAACAAGTTCGGGAGCCAGAAGCGGTTTAACCTTGAAAACGGCGACGCATAGCCCTTCACGTCGGCAGGACAGGCTTTTTAATAATTCTTTTAATTAACCTCAAGAGTTGCTTCAAAGAATATCCCCTCCGGAGCACCCGAAAGCCCGTGCCAGCCCGGGGATCTTTTGTATCGAGAGACACACAAACTCCCCCAACAATTCCATAGGATGACCGTAGAATGGCAGAGACAGCGTGAATTCATAGCTGTTTTTTTCGGCTTGCCCTCCCCGTTGCCCGAGCGTCTACTGGGTGTTCCTAGCCTATGGTTGAAAGGGGGACTGCTGGGCCAGACCAGGCTGGCAGCGTTTACGATGCGCTGACGCGGGCCGATCTGTGGAATCCCCAGGTCATGTACCGTGGGCGCCCGGTACAGGCTCGGGGACGGGCTGTGCTGCGCACCATGTTCGAGAGCGTCAGCGATGGGTTGTTTGTCCTTGAGTGTCTGCCCCCGGAGCCAGAAAGAGGCTCACCTCAACCGCGCTGTCGGTTTTTGGTGGGTAACCCGGCCTTTCGCAGGATGTTTTTTCTCTCCTCTCGACCTATCGAGGGAGAAGAGCTCCAGAGTTGTCTACCGCCTTCTCTGGCTGCGCAGATTCAACTGCACACCGAACACTGCCTCAGCCATGGCCGGCAAGTGAGCTTTGAGCTGAGCCTAACGGCCTCTGCCGCTCCCGACCCAGAGTCGACCCGTGTTCTAATCGTTACCCTTTCTCCAGTAGTTGAGGAGAACAAGCCAATCAGCCGAATTGTCGGCTCCTGTCAGGACATCACAGCACGCAAGCAAGTGGAGTGGCAGCTACAGCGCAGCCAAAAGCAACTGTTGGAGCACAACCGGGCTCTGATGGAGCTCACCCGGCACAAAGCCCTCAGCCAAGGAGACTTACAAGCTGCTCTGCAACAGATTTGTACTACAGCCGCCCATACCCTGGGGGTGGCACGGGTGGGGGTCTGGCTCTACACGTCGGAGCGCTCCAGCATTCGCTGCATCAATCAATTCGAGATCACCCCAGACAACCCCGAGGGATCCCATACTCAAGGGGCGGAGATCTGGGCCAAAGACTATCCCCGTTATTTTCAAGCCCTGGAGCAAGAGCGCACCATTGCTGCCGACCAAGTGGTGGCGGATCCCCGCACCGCCGAGTTCGGCAATTCCTACCTGACAGCAATGGGAGTGATCTCGATGCTGGATGCCCCCATTCGACTGGAAGGACGGATGGTGGGTGTTCTCTGCCACGAGCACATTGGATCCCCTCGCCACTGGACCTTGGAAGAGCAAAACTTCGCCGGATCCCTGGCGGATTTGGTGTCTCTGGCCCTCGAGATCTCGGAGCGCCGGCAAGTGGAAGAGGAGCTGCGCCAGGCTGAGGAGCGCTATCGCAATTTTTTCGAGAATGCGGTAGAGGGCATTTTTTTCACCGATGCGGCAGGTCGGTATCTCTCCGCCAACCCGATGCTGGCCCAGATCTGCGGCTACAGCTCCCCCGAAGAATTGATGCGCGAAGCGAAAGAGGCGGGCAAGCGGCAGCTCTATGTGGATCCCAGCCAGTGGGAGGAATTTGTGCGGCTATTGCAGGAGCAGGGATCCGTACGCGGCTTTGAGTACCGGCTGCGGCGGCGGGATGGCTCGATCATCTGGGTCCGAGAAAAGGCCCGTTTGGTTAAAGATAAAGCCGGAAATCTCCTCGGCTATGAAGGCATCTGCGAAGACATCACCGCCCAAAAGCAGAGCTTAGCCTACATGGAGTTTCGCGCTCATCATGATGCCCTGACAGGTTTGGTGAACCGCGAATCCTTTCGGGAGCGGCTGCAGCAGACCCTGCAGCAATACTACAGTGAATGCCTGGCCCTCTTCTTTGTGGATTTGGATCACTTCAAAGACATTAACGATACCTTCGGCCACAGTGTCGGCGATGCCCTGTTGCAGGGGGTAGCCGAACGGCTAACCAAGTGCGTTCGACCTGGAGATATCGTCGCCCGCTGGGGAGGGGATGAGTTTACCCTGCTGCTGCCCCGAATTGGCAGCTCCACAGTGGCAGCGCGTCTGGCTCAGCGGATTGTCGATGTCTTCCAAACTCCCTTCTCCTGCGAGGGCCATTCCCTTTCCGTGACCTGCAGCATCGGCGTCGCCCTCTACCCCCAAGACGGCGTAGAAGTGTCCACCCTTTTGCACCATGCCGACTTGGCCCTCTACCAGGTCAAGGAAAATGGCCGCAGCGGCTTTCGACTCTATCGGCCAGTTTCAGGGATCCCGGCAGCAGTCCGCAACACTATCCTGTAAGCTGGTTGGGTCAGAGGCCCTTCTGGTTTGTGATTTGTGCATCCGGGTCGTAGCTATCGCCGTCTCATTCCCTTCATTCGGCCCCATCTGTGGATGTTGTTGCTGGGGCTAACCTGTACCCTTGGCTTTGTGCTAACCATGCCCGCCCTCGCCTACTTGATCGAGTGGGTGGCCCGCTCCATTGGTGCCGGGGATCTGGGGCAATTGCGGATGCTGGCCTTGATTGGGGTGGTGTTTTTCTTGGTGCGCGGCGCTTTTCAGTATGGCCAAGACACCCTGATGGCGAGGGCCTCCTTGCAAATGGTTTTGGAATTGCGCCAACAGATTTATGCCCACCTGCAGGCACTGGATGTGGACTATTTTTCCGGCAGCCGCACCGGCGATCTGGTCTATCGCCTCACGGGGGATCTGGATCGGGTGGGAGAGGTGGTGCAACGATTTTTCCATCGCTTCATCCCCAGCGTGCTCACCATCTTGGCGGTGGTGGCCTACCTGTTCTATCTCAACGGCATTCTCACCTTGACCACCTTGCTGATAGCCCCCCTGATGGGAGCCTTGATCAGTTGGTTTGGGGATCGCCTTTTGTTTCGCTCCCGCCTCAACCAAGAGAAGATGTCGGATTTGGCCGCCCTCTTGACAGAGGTGTTTGCCGGGATCAGCCTCACTCGCGCCTTTGCGGCTGAGGACTACGAAATTCGCCGCTTCAGTGCCATTGCCGAAAGCAACCGCCTGGCCCGGTTTCAGACCGAACAGGTGAAAGCCATTCAAGACCCGGTGGTGGGTTTTCTGTACGCCATGAGCGTGTTGGGGGTGTTTTGGGTGGGCGGCTGGCAAATTAGCCAGGGCAACCTGACCGGCAGCCAGTTTCTCGGCTTTATCGCCGGTGTTGCGATGTTGATCGACCCTATTGTTCACATCACCAACAACTACAGCGAGCTGAAACAGGGTGAGGCTTCGGTGGAGCGGATTTTCGAGCTGCTAAACACCCGCTCCCAAATCCGGGAGCTGCCCGGGGCCCGCCCCATGCCTCCCATTCAGGGTTGGGTGGAGTTCGACCAAGTTTCCTTTGCCTACAAACCGGATCAGCCGGTGCTCAAACAGATCAGCTTTCAGGTGTCTCCCGGCGAGATTGTGGCCCTGGTGGGATCCTCCGGCGCCGGCAAATCCACCCTGGTGAGCCTGATTCCCCGCTTTTACGATCCCCAGCAGGGCTGCATCCGCATCGACGGCATCGACATCCGCACCGTCACCCTCAAGAGCCTGCGCCGGCAGATCGGCATTGTGCCGCAGGAGATCACCCTGTTTTCGGGAACCATTGCCAGCAACATCGCCTACGGACAAGAGCATTTTGACCTGGAAGCGGTGCGCCAGGCGGCCCAGGTGGCCAACATCGACACCTTTATCGAGAGCTTGCCCGATGGCTACGCCACCCGCGTGGGAGAACGGGGGGTCACCCTCTCCGGTGGACAACGGCAACGGCTGGCCATTGCCCGCGCCGTGTTGCTCAACCCCAAGATCTTGATCCTGGACGAGGCTACCTCTGCTTTGGACAACGAGTCGGAAGCGTTGGTGCAGGAAGCGCTGCAACGGCTGATGCAACGCTGCACCGTTTTTGTGATTGCCCACCGCCTCTCGACGGTACGCACCGCCCACCGCATTTTCGTCTTGGAGCAGGGGCAATTGCTGGAGCAGGGAAATCACCGAGAATTGCTGGGCAAAGGGGGTCGCTACGCCCAGTTTCACCTGCGCCAGTTTCATTGAACCCTTGGCCTCTGGATCTCCTGGATCTCCCATGCCTGCCAGAAGGGCCGGTAAAACTCCGGATCCGCAGGCGCTCCCCCCGGGATCCCGCAGATGGCCGCCGCAAATTGCACGGCCCGTTGCACCAGAATCGCCTCCGGCCATCCCCGCAACAGCCCCAGGATGGCCACGGCGCTAAATGCATCTCCCGCCCCCACTGTATCCACCAGCTGAGGCGCGGGCACTGGGTCGGCCCGATGGATCTGAGTAGGGGTGATCAGCAGCGCGCCTGCCGCTCCCAAGGTCAGAAATAGACCTTTCAGGTTCAGATGAGCCTGGAGGATCTGTCCTTGCTCCAGCAGGTCTCCAGGAGGGATCCCTTCCAGTTGGGCCACTTGCTCCAGCTCTGCCTGGTTCAGCTTCAGCCAAGTGCAGGTGCGCAGCATCTCCCGGATGGCGTCTGGATGCCACCAGGGATCCCGCAGGTTGAGATCCAGAAACACGGGACAGCCCAAAGCGGGGATCCCCTCTTGAAAATGGCGATGGGCTGCCTCCCGGCGGGCTGCCAAGCTGCCCCGGTAGAGCAGGCTGGGCTGGAGAGCTTGCAGAGCCCCGATATCCAACTGGATGTAGTCGTAGGCTTGGTCGGGCAAGATGGCGAAGGTGGGGATCCCTTGCTCATCCAGGGTTACTTGAACCTTGCCGGTGGGGTGAACAGAATCCTGCTGCAGACCCTCCAGGCGCAGCCCCTGCCGTCGCAAGGCCCCCAGCAGCTCTCTGGCGGCCTCGTCTTGGCCAACACGACTGAGCAAGAGGGGATCGGATCCCAGCCCCTTGAGGTTCCAAGCCACATTCAAAGCCGCCCCACCCAGCACAACCTCGGTGGGGAAGCAGTCGAAAAGCACCTCCCCCAAGATGAGCGGCAAACCCAGGGGCACATGAGAGGGATCCATCTTGAGCACTCAGCTAGAAATCGCAGGAGCCCCGTGCTGTACCGGTAGGATCAGTGTCGAGAGGAAAGTCCGCCTCCATGGTTATAATTGTACTGCGGACACCAGAAACGGTTGTTTAAGGCACTGGTAACGGTCGATTGGGGGTGCTGTAAACCACCCCAGAGGCTCGTGGTTGGCTTGCCAACTGCAGGGCTACTAAAAGCCCGCTCTGTACTGCTTTAGCGGTCGGAGTCGGGTAGTTTACGAAGCAGCCGTTGACGTCCGCGGTGCGGAGCCCAATCCCTGGAGCTCCAGGATCTGCTGATAGGTGTTGCTGCGGAACCAACGCTCGATTTCTCTGGCCCGTAGCACCGGCAGCGGATGGGTGCGCCCCACCGTTTGCATCTGCTTCAGCTCCATCTGCCACAGATCCCCGTCCAGCTCGTCGTAAGTACGGGCCTGCTCCAAAAAGGCGTCCACGTTCAGCTTGGAGGCCAATTGCGGGGATCCCCCACACAATTTCATCAACACCGAGATCACCGTCTTGGCATCTTGGGCTACCAACAGCGCCGCCCGGTCACAGGTAAACTCGGCACACCGCAGCCAGTGCATCAGTTGATCCTGCAACGCCTGATAAAACAACCCCCCGAAGGGGAGCAAGCTGGTGGAGAGCATGAGAATGTTGGCCATCGTCAAGTAGACCCCGTGATTGCACTTCAAGTGGCCCAACTCATGAGCGATCACGGCCTGAATTTCCGGCGGCTCCAACAGATCCAGCAGAGAGCTGTGCAAGACAATGAAGGGCTTTTTCCCCTGCATGGCAAAGGTGTAAGCATTGGGCGTGGGGTTCTGCCGCACGTAGAGCTGGGGCACCTCCAGATCCAAGATGCGACAGGCCTGCACCAAAAGCTGATGAATTTCCGGCAACTGATGCTCGTTAATTTGGATACTGGAAGCAATGTTGTCCAGATAAAATATCTGTCCTGCCGTTGAGCCAAGCCAATTTTGAATCAGCAGGCCCAGCCCCGGCACTTGCTGCAGAGAGCGGGTGGCTTGCAGATCCACGGGATGACGAAATTGGTCGGCCCGCAGGCCCAACAGAATGCGAGGTTCTCGTTGAATGGACGACATAGACAATAGACAACAGAGGGAGAAAGGACTTCGGTTACAACTCGTAGGGCACAAACTGGCGGTGGCGATTCAACAAAAATAGCCGCTCCGGCGGCGGATCCGACAGGGTCGGCTTGTCAGTAAAATCAAACGGGTTTTCTCCAGAGGGGATCTCCCAATAGACCACATGATCTTGAATGCGAGTGCCATCGGTAACAAAGCGCCCAGTATCGGCGGCAGCACGCTCAGCGCGGCGATAGAGTCGCCCTTGCCAGGTCAAGTGCGGGGGCAGCCCCAATCCCAAAAACAGTTGCTGCCGACTGGATTCCTGGTTGAACACCGTTTGCAGGCGATCCGCCCAGATCCTTGCCAGATCTGCCGGTTGGGGAGCAGCATGAGCCTCTGCATCGGCTGGAGTTACCTCCAACAGCAGTTGCTGGTTCAAAAGAATCCGAGCGGCTTGAGCTGGGGGATCCCCGCTGCCGGTCGTCGAGGGATTGGGACTGGGGATATCCAGACTGACCTGCACCTGAGGGCTGCTGGCCTGTAGCAAAATCTCTTCCAACCGTTGCTTCAGCAGACGGAGGCGAGCGGGGGCATCGGGGGTGCGCAGGGTCAAAACCAGCTCACTCCCCACCCGAAACTCGCTTTCTGCCCAGGTTGCCTCACTCCGCCAACTCCCCATCAGCCCACCCACGAGCAGGATCCCTGCCCACCTCGCCATCCTTGCCGGCCCCCTTACCGGGGGTGAAGCGCTCCTCTGTGGCCTTGACAAGTTCACTAACCTCGCCTCTCCCCTGCAGGACTCCTTGATCTTAGCCGCTACCCTAGATACATCTGTTCTCTTGACCCTATGCCGTTGACAAGCTCGGCTTCTTTGTCATTGTTCTAAGGTCATCATGCGGATCCCGACTTCCACCTATCGCATTCAGTTTCATGCTGGGTTTGACTTCGACGCAGCACGACAGATTGTTCCCTACCTGAAGTTGCTGGGCATCAGTGACTTGTATGCCTCTCCCATCTTCCAAGCCCGCAAAGGCAGCACCCACGGCTACGACGTGGTGGATCCCAGGCAGATTAACCAGGAACTGGGGGGAAGCGAAAAGTTTGAGCTCTTGTGGGAAGCCCTCAATCAGCAGGGAATAGGCTGGATCCAGGACATTGTGCCCAATCACATGGCCTACGATGGCCAGAACCAGATGCTCATGGATGTTCTGGAGAGTGGCCCCAACTCAGATTTTGTTGACTACTTTGATGTGAATTGGAATCACTCTTACCTGGGGATCAAAGGCAGAATCTTAGCCCCTTTCTTGGGAGATTTCTACGACAAATGTTTGGAGTCGGGTCAAATCCAGCTTCGTTATGATGCCGATGGCCTAAGTATTAACTACTACAACTTGAGGTTCCCCCTCAATATTGACACCTATGCGGATGTTTTTACCTACAACCTGAGCAAGCTGCGGCGAAAATTGGGACGCAGCCATCCCGACTACGTCAAGTTACTCGGGATCCTCTTCAGCCTGAAATTCATTCCCAGCAAGGAAGATCTCCTAGAGCGCACCGATCAAATTAGCTTTGCCAAGCATTCGTTGTGGGAACTCTACACTTCTAGCCAACCTATCCAGAGCTTTTTTGACGAGAACATTGACATCTTTAACGGCAAGCCAGGGGATCCGTCGAGCTTTGACCTGCTGGATAGTCTTCTGGCGCGGCAAAATTTTCGCCTTTCCTTCTGGAAGGTGGGTGCTGAGGAGATCAATTATCGTCGTTTCTTTACCATTAACGAGCTGATCTCACTGCGGGTGGAAGATCGCGAGGTGTTTCGCAAAACCCATCAGCTTATCTTTAAGCTTGCAGAACAGGGGCGTTTTAGTGGTTTGCGCATCGATCATATCGATGGGTTGTTCAATCCCGAAGAGTATCTCCATCGCCTGCGGGAACGCTGCCCAAATCTTTACATCGTGGTGGAGAAAATACTAGAGGCCAATGAAAGTCTGCCCCAAAGCTGGCCGGTTCAGGGCACAACGGGTTACGATTTTTTGGCTAAGCTCAACGGCATCTTTTGTCAAGAAGAAAATGCGGAGGCTTTTGACTCTCTCTATCAAAATTTCACAAATCTACGGCATTCCCCAGAGCAGGTTATCGAAGATAAAAAACGCCTGATCATCGAGCGCAACCTGTCAGGAGATATGGATAACCTTGCTTTTTTGCTCAAACAGATCACCAGCCACCATCGCTATGCCAATGACTTTACCCTCTACAGTTTACGTCGAGCTTTGGTAGAAGTTTTGGTGTGCTTTCCGGTCTACCGCGTCTATATCCACGAAGGGATCCTCAGTCCAGAAGGTCAACAGGTGGTTCGTCAAGCTGTGGAGAAGGCCAAGGAGAACCTGCCCGTTTTGGTGAATGAGCTGAATTTTATTCAGCGCTTTCTCTGCCTGGAGTCTCTGGAAAATTTATCAGACCAGGAGAAAAATGAGCAGATCCATTTTGCCATGCGCTTGCAGCAGTTGGCCGGCCCTCTCATGGCCAAAGGGGTAGAAGATACTGCTTTTTATGTGTACAACCGCCTTTTATCTCTCAATGAAGTCGGCGGGGATCCCTGTCGCTTTGGCCTTTCGGTGCAAGAGTTTCACCGCTTTAATCAAGAGCGGTCAGCTCGGTGGCCTCTGTCCATGAATGCTTCTGCCACCCACGACACCAAGCGTGGCGAAGATGTGCGGGCCCGGCTGAATGTGCTTTCTGAAATCCCCGCCGAGTGGGAAAAGCACATCAATCTTTGGCATGAGCTGAACCTCGGCTACAAAGTCCGCAGCAAACAAGCTAAGCGCTCGGAACTGCCGGATCGCAATGACGAGTATTTGCTCTACCAGACATTGCTCGGCTCTTATCCCTTCCAACCGGAAGAGGTGCCCCAGTTTGTACAGCGGGTCAAAGATTATGCCATCAAAGCAGTGCGGGAAGCTAAGGTCCACACCGCTTGGCTTCGCCCCGATACCGAGTACGAAGAAGCCACTACCGCTTTTATCGAACGGATCCTTCAAGGTCCTAACCCCTTTTTGGAGTCCTTTTTGCCTTTCCAACGGAAAGTTGCTCACTTTGGCATTTTTAATTCTCTCTCACAGACGCTGATCAAACTGACCAGCCCTGGGATCCCGGATATTTACCAAGGCACGGAACTGTGGGATTTGAGCATGGTGGATCCCGACAATCGTCGGCCTGTGGATTTTTCCCGTCGCCTCGCCTATTTGGAAGAAATTCAGCGGCGGGTTAAACAGGATCCTCTCCAACTCATTGCGGATTTGCTCCTGCACCGCAGCGACGGACGCATTAAGCTGTTTCTGATTTACCACGTGCTCAAGGCCCGCCAGGAACAGCCCCAATTGTTTCTCGAGGGCAGCTACATTCCTCTGCAAATCAGCGGATCCCATGCTGACCATGTTGTGGCTTTTGCCCGTCAGCACAGTAAGCAGGTATTGCTCACGGTAGTGCCGCGTTTTTTAACAAAGTTGATCGACGAAACCCAAGATCCTCTGGGAGAATCCGTTTGGGCAGATACCGAAATTCATCTGCCGCGTTGGAAGCGGCTGGACTGGGTGAATGGGCTAACCCAGGAAAGGATCCCTGCCGGCGAAACCTTGCCGGTGGGCGTTGTCTTGAAATCCTTCCCGGTGGCCCTGCTGTGGGGACAATCCCGCTAGCGGCCTAGGCGGGAGCTAGGGCCTGAAAGTTGACGATGCGGGCAAACTCTTGGGGGTCTAGGCTGGCCCCTCCCACCAACACGCCGTCGATCTCAGGCTGGGCCATCAGCTCATCGATGTTGCCGGCCTTCACCGAGCCGCCATACAAAATGGGCAGTTGGGCATTGCCCAGGTGTTGCCGGATCAAGCCGATGACCCGGTTGGCCTCTTGAGCTGCACAAGTCTGGCCGGTGCCGATGGCCCAAATTGGCTCATAGGCAATCACCAAGTTCTCCAGATCGATCCCTTGCAAGGCGCGATCCAACTGCCCCACAATCCAAGACTCGGTCAAGCCTTGCTCCCGCTGCTGCTGGCTTTCTCCCACACAGAGGATGGGGGTAAGGCCGTGCCGCTGGGCGGCTGCCAGACGCCGATTGACGGTTTCGTCCGTCTCGCCGAAGTACTGCCGCCGTTCGCTGTGGCCGACGATGACATAGCGCACCCCCAATTCCGCCAGCATGGGGCCGGAAATTTCCCCGGTAAAAGCTCCCTGATCCTCCCAATGTAGGTTTTGTGCTCCCACGGCTATGTCGGATCCGCGGCTTTGCTCTGCCACCACCGCCAGGTCTGTAAAGGGCACACACAAGATAATCTGCCGCTGGGATGCTGACCCTGACGGCGATGACCGTAAAGCCAGGCCCAACTCTCGCAGAAACTCGCGAGCCTCAGCCTGAGTCTTGTGCATTTTCCAGTTGCCGGCAATGAGGATGGGGCGCAAGATGAGATCCTCCCTTAAAGACAGCAGAAGGAAGGGATCCCGCAAGCAGAAAGCCCAAGGAATATGTGGAAGAACAGCAGGGATCCCAGCTTTCGTTTTTTTGTATGACACAGTTTACCAGCAAGCGATCCCAGAAATACGGCGACGGGATCCCTTCTCCGAGCGCCGGTTAACCCCTCAACCCACGTGGGGACAGGGGGATCCCCCACAGGCCAAAACTCAACAGGGAAAGCAGCCTCTCAGAGCTCAACGATCTGGGTGTTTTCAAAGGTAGCCAGAATTTCATCCAGATCTTTGTTCTGCAGCGAGTAGGTAGCGGTGGCATCGTTGCCAAACTGAATTTCGTCCCCGTCCTCCAGATCCCGAAATTCCACCCGTTGCCCGCCCACGTAAAGGCCGTTGGTGCTGGGAGTGCCCTGAATGTCTCCGTCAATGATTTGGTAGGTAAACCCATCGGGAGAAGAGGGAGACTCTGTCTTAACCAAAATGGCGTGGTAGCGAGAGGCGTACTGGGAGTCGATGCGAATGCTGTTGCGCGGATCCCGGCCCAACGAATAAAGCTCAGCCGTCAACCAGTAGGCTTTTGGCCCGTGACGATCCTTGACGATGAGCACGTGATTGAGGGCCGGTCGGCGAGGGGGCGTGGTCATGAAAGGCACCCGCTTGCACAACACTGAGGGCAAGATAGCCAAAACATAACATAGGATCCCCCTGGTGGATCCCTGTGTCCACCGGATAAGTCTCTTCAGGTCGGCATCCCAGGCTGGTGCGGGATCCCCCTGAGCAACAAGAAAGGGTCTGAGTAGATTTTTGTAACAATTCCTCTCATAATAGGATCGACGATGCAGATGGATCCCTGACCATGAATGGCTCGCAACCGGATCCCGGTGTTCAACCCCGTTCTCCCAAGACACCGAGGCTCATTGAGTTGCCGGAAGATGAAACCGATGCGCAGCTCAGCGATCCCCTGCGGATGCAGCGCTACGAATGTCGTTCTTGTGGCTATGTTTACGAACCGGCCAAGGGGGATCAGCTCAATCGGATCCCGGCGGGCGTACCGTTTGAGGAATTGCCAGCCGATTGGAAATGTCCGGTGTGCCGAGCCGGTAAGCGCTCGTTCCAAGCAGTGGGCGCCAAGGGCAAGCCTTCCGGTTTTCAAGAGAACTTGCGCTACGGCCTGGGGGTGAACGTGATGACCCCTGCTCAAAAGAACCTGCTGATCTTCTTGGGACTGGCGCTGGGATTTTTATTTTTGATGAGTTTCTATTTCGTCGAGTGAGGGTCAAGATGTTCAAACCCCTGAGGCTGGTGCTGCTGATTGCTGTCTCGGTGCTGCTAATGGCGGCGCGGATGCCCAACATGCGGGTGGTCCCCTGGCAGCAGGTGGAAGTGCCCACCCAGAACATTCTGCTGGACATTGCCTTCACCGGCACCACCCCTTCCCATGGCTGGTTGGTGGGAGACAAGGCGACGCTGCTGGAATCCCGCGATGGGGGTCTGCACTGGCAGGTGCGGGAGCTGCCGGGTCTGGAGCCGGAAGCCTACCTGGCCTCCATTAGCTTTGCTGGGGCAGAAGGCTGGGTGGCCGGGCAGCCGAAGATCCTCCTCCACACCCTAAACGAGGGATCCGACTGGACTTCCATCCGCCTCAACAACCAACTGCCAGGGGAGCCGCTCTTGATCCAGGCTCTGGGCCCTGGCGCCGCCGAAATGGTGACCAATGTGGGGGCCATCTACCGCACCGAAGATGGCGGTCAGACCTGGCATGCCCAAGTGGATGAGCCGATTGGGGCCATCAAAAACATTGCCCGCGGCCCTGAAGGCGAATATCTGGCGGTGTCGTCGCGGGGCAGCTTCTACTTTCTGTACACTCCTGAAAGTCGCACCTGGAAGCCCTACCCGCGGGAAAGCTCCCGCCGCATTCAAAACATGGGCTTTGGCCCCCACGGCAGCGCTTGGAAATTGAACCAAGGGGCGGAGATCGCCTTTACCGATGACTTCACCTCCGGCCAGTGGTCGTCGCCGCTGCGTCCGGGGCGGGCCCTCAGCTTTGGCTACCTCAATGCCGCCTACCAGAACGACCACGACCTGTGGGTGGTGGGGGGTGGCGCTACCCTGATCCACAGCCCTGATGGTGGCAAAACCTGGGAACAGGCCAAGAAACTCAGCAACATCCCCGCCAACTTCTACAGCATTGAGTTTTTCGGCCCCGAGCAAGGGTTTATTCTGGGGCAACGGGGCACCCTCTTGCGCTATGTCAGCTCCAACAACTCCTGAAGGTCTCAGGGATCCCTAACCGGCACACGGGTGGACACACGCGCCAAGGATCCAGCTTCACGCCCTCGGCTGCTGGTTGCTGCCAGCGGCACTGGTGGCCACATTTTTCCGGCCTTGGCCGTTGCCGAGCAGTTGCCTGACTGGCAGATTGAATGGCTGGGGGTGCCGGATCGCATGGAAGGGAAGCTGGTGCGGGAGCGGTATCCCTTGCACCGGGTCGTCATGTCGGGCTGGCAGGGATCCCCTCTCCACAGGCTGCAGGCCTTGGCCCAACTGGCCCGTGCGACCCTACAAGTGCGCCGACTCCTTATGTCGGGACGGTTTGATATTGTCCTGACCACCGGTGGGTACAT
Source organism: Thermostichus sp. OS-CIW-29 (assembly GCF_054058195.1). Lineage (NCBI taxonomy): Bacteria > Bacillati > Cyanobacteriota > Cyanophyceae > Thermostichales > Thermostichaceae > Thermostichus > Thermostichus sp. OS-CIW-29. Next base: position 33,636 of record NZ_JBSSAB010000016.1, on the reverse strand, counting down.
TGCCGCTCCGGCCATTTTGGCCGCCCGTTCGCTGGGGGTGCCGGTGTTGCTGCACGAGTCCAATTGGATCCCGGGCAAAGTGACCCGTTGGCTGGGGAGATTTTGTCAGGTGGTGGCGCTGGGCATGGCGGAGACGGCAGAGCATTTGCCAGGGGTGGCCGCCCAAGTGGTGGGCACGCCAGTGCGGGCCGAGTTCTACACGCCCCAGCCTTTCCCTGCCGACCTCCCCATTCCCGACGGGGATCCCCTCATTGTGGTCATGGGGGGCAGCCAAGGGGCGCGGGGCCTCAACCGCATGGTGGCCACCTGTGCCCCAGCTTGGTTGGAGGCGGGGGCCTGGATTGTGCATTTGACCGGCGGCAGCGAAGCTCAAGATCCGGAAGCCAGGATCCCCAGCCATCCCCGCTACCGGCCCTTTCCTTTCCGTCGAGATGTAGCTGCCTTGTTGCAGCGGGCCAACTTTGCCATTAGCCGCGCCGGAGCCATGAGCCTGGCGGAGTTGCTGACCACCGCCACCCCGGCCATTTTGATCCCCTATCCCTTTGCTGCAGAAGATCATCAGTATCAGAATGCTCTGGCCTTTGTGGGGCGCGGTGGGGGGGTGGTCATGCGAGAATCCGAAGAGAATCTGGACTTGCTGCGGCAAACGGTGTTGACCTGGTTGGCCCAGCCGCAGGTGGTTGCCCAAATGGCCGCTCGCTTGCAGGCCGCAGCTCCTCCCAATGCCAGCAAGGTTCTTGCCCGCCTGTTGCAGGAGATCCGCCAGAGTTCTGCCCGTTAAGCTGTGGTACAGCCAAGATTGGACAGCCTTTCCCAACGCCCGCCTGTGCTCGCCAAAGCGGCGGAGTCCCCTGCCCTGCTGGCAGAACTCCCGCCCGCCGACAGGATGGAATCGCTGTTGATGCGGCTAGAGCAGTGCTTCGGGATCCCCCAGCGGGCTCCCAATGGCCTTTCCCCTCACCCCGATCTCCTGGACGAGTTGGTGGGCACGATCCTTTCCCAGAACACCACCGATGCCAACAGCAGCCGTGCCTTCCGCGCCCTCAAAGCCGCCTTTCCCTCTTGGGAAGCGGTCTTGGCTGCCGACCCGGCAGATCTGGCCCAGGTGATCCGCTCCGGCGGCTTAGCCCACCTTAAAGCAGCCCGCATTCAGGAGATCTTGGCCGCCATTCAAGAACGACAGGGATCCCTGAGCCTCGACTTTCTGCGCGACCTGGACGACGCCGGCGCCCTCGACTTTCTGCTCTCGTTAAAAGGGGTAGGGCTGAAGACCGCCACCTGTGTGTTGTTGTTCGGGCTGGGTCGGGATCTCTGCCCGGTGGATACCCATGTGCATCGAGTGGCCAACCGTCTGGGCTTGGTGCGGGCCAAACATCCCGACGACACTTTTGCTCAGCTTTCCCCTCAGATCCCCAGAGGCAAAGCCTATTCCCTGCACGTCAACTTTGTCCGGCTGGGCAAGCGCATCTGCAAGGCCCGTATGCCCGAATGTGGCCGCTGCCCGCTGCGTCCCACCTGCCCTTCTGGGCGGCAGCGCTGATCCCGACAGCAGGGCTCTATTCTGCGGGCGCAGTAGAAGCATCGGGGATCCCCTCTTGTCCGTTCCTGCCGGCGTCTCTCTCTGCTGGGGGAACTTCCAACTCCAGGGCTTGCCGCACCGATTGAATCTCTTGGGAGAGCAGCACCCGCTCTCGATCCAACAGGCCGACGATCTGCTCTGGGTCTTCCCGAGAAACCACCGGCAATTGGCGCAAATCGTATTCGTACATCGGCTCGGCTGCCACTGCCACCGCCTCATCGGGGAAGGTGGTGAGAACTGGGGATTGGCTGACCTCCTGTACGGTTAGCTCCGCCAACTCCGCCGCCTCCTTGTGGGCCAAGGCCCGCTCCAGGTCTTCCAGGGTGAGAATGCCCCGCAGCCGCTCCTGTCCGTCCACCACCAACGCGCTATGGCACTTTTGCTGCAGCAAACTCTCCAGAGCTTCTCGCAGCGGTGTGTCTTGCCGAAGCAAAAGAGATGGGGGCACCATCACCTCTTGCACCGTCAGCTCTCTAGGCTCCTGCCCAAGGACTCCGTCAAGCGTTGCGTGGCGATAGCGACGGGCGGAAGGGTAGATGGCCGGCGAATGCAACTGCTCCGTCAGCCAGATGCTCAAACCCACTGCCGCCATCACCGGCAGCGCAATGTGATAGTCCCGCGTCATCTCAAACAGCAGCAAGATGGCCGTTAGCGGAGCCCGCACACTGGCCGCCAACACAGCCGCCATGCCCACCATGGCGTAGGCAGCGGGGGGAGACAAGGCAATCAGGGGCAAAGCTTGGGATAGCACCTGACCGTAGCCTGCCCCCAGCACTGCCCCCATGAACAAAGCCGGGGCAAAGGTTCCCCCCACAAAGCCGCTGCCCAGGCTCAAAGCGCTCAGCAACAGCTTGCCCAATAGGAGCAGGCCCAGATGGCCAAGAGAAAAGGGAACGGCCTGCAGAATCGACTCAATGGTTTCATAGCCCACCCCCAACGCCAATGGGATCCCCAAGCCCGCGCAGCCCAGGATCCCGCCCCCCAAAATGGGCTTGCTCCAAGCTGGCCAGGCCGCCAGGGGGCCACTGTTGAACAGGTGCTTGCCCCACTCCAGGGTGTAGCTGAAGGCCATAGAAACCAGGCTGGCCAAAAAGCCCAAGCCGAGATACAGAGGTACCTCCAGCAAGCTGTGGATCTCGTAGTCCGGCAAGACAAAAGCCGGCTGGGTGATGGTGGGCAAAAGAAAAGCGGGTTGTGCCCCCAACCCCACCTGGGCGATCAAGGCGGAGACCACCGCCGCCAACACCACCACACTGACAGCAGAAGTGGTGAAGGTGCGGGCCAAAGCCAGCTCCAGCGCCAAAAACACCCCGGCAATGGGCGCGTTAAACCCTGCCGCCAGGCCAGCCGCTGCTCCGGCAGCCATCAACAGTTGCACCCGCTCCCGCGAGAGGCGTAGGTTTTGCCCCAGCAGGGATCCCAGCAAAGCGCCACTTTCCACACTGGGGGCCTCAGGGCCAAGGGAAGCTCCCGCGCCCAACGAGATGGCAGCCGCCAAGAGCTTGAGCGGGATCCACCAGGGCTGAAGTGCCAAAGGACGAGCAGGACTCACCAAGCTGGAGAGGCTCAAGTTGGGAAAGGGCACAACTGCCCCCAAAGCGCCGATCAGCAGGCCCCCCAGCACCGGCGCCAGAGCCAGTGTCCAGGATCCCAGCAGCCACAGGCCATAGTGTTCTGCAGCCCTGCCGATGCCATCCACGAGGGTGTCCTGCAGCAGATAGCGCCACCAGCCAATCAAGTAGCGAAATCCAACCACCAACAGCCCCGTGGCCAACCCCACTGCCGCCGCCAGCAGCAGCAGCAGGTTCTCGGAGGAGAGGCGCAGGCGGAGAGCGGGGGCGCTGTTCATGATGGCTCAAGGGCTTTGGGAAGGCAGGGTTAAAATTTCTACACCGGTTTCGGTAACGGCGACTGTATGTTCAAATTGCGCCGAGAGCTTGCCATCTAAAGTTACCGCCGTCCACCCGTCGGAGAGCACCTTCACCTCCCAGGTGCCCTCGTTGATCATCGGCTCGATGGTGAACACCATGCCGGGGCGGAGTTTCTCCCCTTTTCCTCGCTCGCCGTAGTGGGGGATCTGGGGAGCAGTGTGGAATTGCCGTCCCACCCCATGCCCGACAAAATCGCGCACCACGCTGTAGCCCTGGGCCTCGGCATATTCTTGGATGGCAGCGCCAATGTCGCCGACTCTCCCCCCCGGCTTTACAGCAGCAATGCCCCGCCGCAGACATTCTTCGGTCACCTCCACCAGGCGCCGCGCCCGCTCAGAAGGCTGTCCGACAAAGAAGGTTTTGGAGGTATCGCCATGGTAGCCATCCAAAACCGGGGTGACATCGATGTTGATGATGTCGCCTTCTCGCAGGATCTGCTTGGGGCTGGGAATGCCGTGGCAAACCACGTGGTTGACGCTGGTGCAGATGGACTTGGGAAAGCCATGGTAGCCCAAAGGGGCGCTTCTGGCCCCATGCGCCCGCGTCCATCGCTCGGCCTCGTCGTTGAGCTCTTGGGTGGTGACCCCTGGTCGCACCATCGGCTCCAAGTGCTTGAGCAGATCTGCCGCCAGGCGACAAGCCCGCCGCATTTTCTCCAGTTCCCGCGAAGAGAGCAACACAATGGGCTGAGGGGCTTGCGTGAGCTGGTTCATACCCGTCTGCAAAGCGGATCCCAACTGCTCCCCCCATCGCTGGGAGCGACGGCTGAGGTCTGTCAACAACGCTCGCATGTCTTCCATCATGAGACCTTATCTGTGAAAAGCTCTGTGAAAACGGATGGATCTCTGCACCTGCAGACTGTCCAGGATTGGGTTCTCAGTTGGGATTCTGAATCGCCTTGCGCCCATTCACAGACCCCTGCCGGCCATTTTCTGCCGCCGACGAATCCGCTGCACCAACCACAGCCCCAGAAAATAGCTGACAAGGGATCCCCAAAAACCGACAAACGCACAGCCGACAAACAGCGTGCCCGACATCTCCAAGCCCCACTGCATCCAGTTTTGCCAGGTGGCCGCCACCAGCTCTGTGGTGGGAAGGACAGTTCGGGATCCCAGTAGCCATTCTCCCACCTGGTAGTTGAATGCATAGATGGGCACATAGGTGAAGGGGTTACTCACCCAGGTCCCTGCCGCCGCCGCCAGCTTGTTGCCCCGAAACGGAACAGCCAACACCAGAGCGGCCAACGTTTGAAAGCCGAAGATGGGGAAACAGCCGGCAAAAACCCCTACCGCCAAGCCACGGGCAATTTCTTTTGGCGACGATTGCAGCCGCAACAGGCGCAGATAAAGATAGCGCAGCCAACGCTTCCAGGAAGGATCCCGGCGGGCTAGGGTCGGCCCTGGTTGAGATCCAGAGTAGGATCTGGAATAAAGCTTAAGGGATCCCGGCGAAGGCCAGGAGAAAGAGGGCAGCCTCAACCAAAAGAGGGGGCTCATGGTGGCAAGGGGGCAACTGAGAGAAGGTGTTAAGTCCTGTAAATCCAGTGTATCTTTCCTGCCCTTGGCGACAAAGGGCCATTGGCAAATCCGGGCCAGCAGCAACGGGGTGACGCCGGGGGATCGGTTTACGGAGTGGTCACCTGAGCTTGTCCACCAAGGCCAGCACGAAGTTAAGACCCAAGTAGGAAACCAGCACCACCAAGAATAGGAACAGGGCAATGTTCAGCCCGGATCGCAGGGCAGAGGGCAGGGATCCCGATTTCATTTTGGGGTTAGGCCTTTCGGGGGGAGTTGTCATCTGAAGTTCTGGGGAAGACTGTGAATCTAGGATCCCATCTTGGCTGTGCAGGTGTACCCATCGGCTTACTTTCCGAAGATTGAAGGCCTCTTCTCTGAACACGGAGCAAGCCCAGTTCCTGGCCCCCGGCCAATGGGAGCGACTTGGATCGAGAATACCTGGCTGAGGAGATCGCATCTCAGAGAAGACAACGGCACCGGGAACCATGTAAACTACCCGACCCTGACTGCTTCGCAGTACAGGGCGGGCTTTCGGTAGCCCTGCAGTTGGCAAGCCAACCACGAACCTCTAGGCTGGTTTACGACAGCCCCCAAAAGCGCAATCACATTCGCACCATTCAAATCCGCATCCCCTTCCCATCCACAGTGTCCACACTTAAACTGCTTCCCACTGCGGTAGGATTGCTCAGGGTCGGGATGAATGTGCAAACACCGGTGGCAGGTCTGCGACGTGTAGGCAGGCGGCACAAGAATCAGAGCAACCCCCGCACGCAGAGCCTTGTACTCCAGAAACTGACGTAGTTGGTAGAACGCCCAACTGTTGGTCCTACGCCGCTCGGCTTTGCTGCGTGGCTGTTGATTGACCCTTTCCCGAATCCCTGTCAAGTCTTCCAGAGCAAGAGCGCTGTTTGTCGCCTTTGCCCTAGAGACAATAGCTTTGGAGATTCGATGATTGACCCACGCCTGAAAGCGTCTTTCCTTGCCAGACAGCCGTTGCAACAGTTGACGGCATCTGCGCCGCGAACTGCGTGTGCCCTTACTGGCTTTGCGTTGGAGTGCCGCCCTCAGCTTGGAGTAGTGGTCTCGGATTCGGTTCAACTGCTGTCCATTCCAGTTGTCCCCCTCTGACGTATGGGCGATATCCGTCCTGCCCAAGTCCACCCCGATCACCTTGTCGGTATCTTGTTGCTTGGGCGGGTTTTTCTCTACGCAAATCTGGATGTAGTAGGAGCCATCCTTCCGCTGGACTAGGGTGGCCGATTTGGGGTTAGAACCAGCCAGCATCCCACGCTGGTAGTTGCCAATGGCTAGTTCAAAGCGTTCTCTTCCATCAACCGTGGCAAGCGACACTGTCCAGTCTTTCTCGCGAAACGAGAAGATACGTGCATCGTAGGTCGCAAAGCCTCTCTTGAACGCTTTGACCGGACGGTTTTTCTGTCGGGCAACTTTACGGGCACCGGCCAGCCGTCTGCAGACCTGCTGAGTCAAGTTACTGGACAAGCCAAACCGAGCGCGAATCTGGTAATAGCAAAGGGACTGGAGTTTGACTGCGTTGACTACTTTTTCTGGTGTGTTTTGGTTGACCCAGTTCAACGCCTGCACAAAGGCATCCGTTGTCGCATCCAACTTTGCGGCTTGCGACTGAGACACCTTGAGCTTGCAGGAGACGGTCAGGACTTGGGTCATGGTTCTATCATAACTTCCGCATTCCTCCCGACACTGACCCTACGGGTACAGTGCGGGGCTCCTGCGATTTCTAGCTGAGTTATCCTGCCGCCAGAATTGCCTCCAACAAGGGATCCGCCCCAAAACGCACCACATCCGTACAGGGCCGTCCGGTCTCGGCTTCCACCCGGCGGATCTGCTCTAGGGCTGCTTCTTCCTCCCAGCCGAAGGTATTGAGGGCAACCCCCACCACGGGCGCGGGGGCAAAGGCCCCGGCAGCCGCTGCCACCTGCTCATACAGCTCGATCACTTTGGACAAGGGTGGGATGGGCACGTAGTCCATCCCCTTGATGTAGGTTTGGCCGGCGCGGTGTACCAGGATGAGGTGGGTGGGCTGGGATCCACGCAACAGAGGCAAGGTGGCCGTAGAGGCGGGGTTGAGCAGGGATCCCTGGCCTTCCAGATGCAGAATGTCGTGGTCAGAGCCATAGCGCATGATCAGTTGCTCCACCGCCCCACTGGCATAGTCCACCCGCACCGCATCCAAAGGGATCCCCTCGCCGCCGATCAGGATCCCAGTTTGCCCGGTGGCCAAAAAGCGGGAGCGCAGGCCCCGTCTCAGGCTGGCCCGGTGCAGCTCCAAGCTGGTGGACATTTTGCCCACGCTCATGTCGGTGCCCACCGTCAACACCCGTTTACAGGGCAAGGTGCGGGCCAGGGCTTTCCCCACCGATAAGTTGGGGGGCTCGCGGCGAATATCCCAGATCCAGGCCCCCGGCTGCAACCACTGCCGAAACTGGGGATCCTCGGCCAAAGGCGTGTGCAGCCCATTCACCAGAGATAGGCCAGCTCGCAGGGCCAGGCCCAACTCCTCCCGCCAGGCTGGCGGCAACTGCCCCCCTGAAGGGGCGATCCCAATCACCAGAACTTCAGGCCGGTGGGCCAGCGCCTCCTCCACCGAGGCCACGATGGGAATGTCTTTGGCAATTCCGGTCAGATGGGCCAGGGATCCCCCCGCCTGCTCCCGGTCGATCACCGCCACCACCGGGAAGGAGCCGTAGCGCAGCAGCCCCAGCCCCGTTTTCCCATGCTCCCCCAGCAATCCCCCGTGGAGCAGGATGGCCACGCGACTTTCGCTGGACAGGGATTCCGGCCTTCCCATTATTCCTCCCGCAGCTCTACCCCCAAACCCGGTCGGTCGGTGGGGAGCAGGCAGCCGTCCTGCAGGATGGCCCCGGCAAAGGGATCGTCGATGAGGTTGAGGTGGCTATCCAAGTCCAGGTAATCCACCAGGGGAGCCAAGTGGGCTGCCGCTGTATTCCCCAGGGCTGTGTTGCTGTAGCAGCCCAACATCACCTGTAGGCCGTGGGCTTTGGCGGTGTGGATCATGCGCCAGGCTTCGCTGAGGCCTCCGCACTTCATCAGCTTAATGTTGATCCCGTGGACGCGATCCACCAGAGGGGGGATATCGCGGCTGTCCATACAGCTCTCATCCACAAAAATGGGCAGCTTCGACTCGTGCCAGAGGGTGATCAGCTTCGCTTCCTGCCCCCTCTCCAAAGGCTGCTCCAGGTAGCTCACCCCTTGCCCCGCCAGCCAGTTGCTCATGCTCAGGGTTTGCTCCACCGTCCAAGCGCCGTTGGCATCCACTGTAATCAGGGATCCCAGCGGGATCACCTCTTGTACAGCAATCAGCATGTTCTGATCCGCCATCAGTCCTGAGCCGCTGCCCAGCTTGATCTTAAAGGCCCGCGCTTGGGTCTGTTCCATCCAGGCCAAGGCGCGCTGGCGGGCCGCCTGCGGGGTGGAGATGCCGATCGTCATCGTCGTGGGCGGAATGCGGGAGCGATCCAGCCCCCACAACTGCCACAGGGGCCTCCCCAGCCGTTTGCCCATCCAATCGTGCAGGGCCATATCCACCGCTGCCCGCGCTGCCGAAGGGATCCCGGCCCGCAGCAGTTCTGCCTCGATTGGCTGTCGCTCCCAGGGGGAATGGCGGCGCAGGATCCCTTTGGCCACCTCCAGACCCATCAGGATGTCGTCCAGAGACTGGTGGTAGTCGTCGCTCACCGAAAAAGGGCAAGCCTCTCCCCACCCTTCAACTCCCTCCTCCTCAATTCGCACCCAAGCCAAGGTTGTATCGCTGTGGGTACCTCGGCTGATGGTCAAGGCGTAGCGCTTGTGAACGGTGAAAGGTTCGACGTAGAGCCGCATGGGCATCTCCAGAAGAGGAAGCTTGGAGGGGCAATTGGGCCTGGGCCGCCCCTTTGAGCTTAGCTTGGTTCCCAGCCCAGCCTGCCCCCGTCCCCAAGCCCAGAAAACAAGTTATCCCTTGCCCCGTCCGCCGTCTATGGTGGGATCCAGATCCACCGTTCTCCATACCCTTGCCACCATGAATACCGCCGAACTGCTGGTTCGCTGCCTGGAAAATGAGGGGGTGCAGTACATCTTCGGCGTTCCTGGCGAAGAAAACCTGGAAGTCCTGCAAGCCCTGCGCCGCTCCTCAATTCGCTTTATCACCACCCGCCACGAACAGGGGGCCGCCTTCATGGCCGATGTCTATGGCCGGCTGACGGGCAGAGCGGGGGTGTGTCTCTCCACCTTGGGGCCGGGCGCCACCAACCTGATGACCGGAGTTGCCGACGCCAACCTGGATGGAGCACCCCTAGTGGCCATCACCGGCCAAGTGGGCACCGACCGCATGCACATCGAATCCCATCAATACCTGGATTTGGTGGCCATGTTTGCCCCCGTCACCAAGTGGAATGCCCAGATCGTGCGCCCCAGCATCACCCCGGAGATCGTGCGCAAGGCTTTCAAATTGGCCCAAACCGAGAAGCCCGGGGCCGTCCACATCGACTTGCCGGAAAACATCGCCGCCATGGAAGCCAGCGGCACTCCCTTGAGGAGAGATCGCCTGGACAAAACCTACGCCTCCTATCAAAGCCTGAACGAAGCGGCGTCCCTGATCTCCCGCGCCCGCAACCCCTTGATTTTGGCCGGCAATGGGGCCATTCGCGCCCAAGCCAGCAGCGCCCTCACGGAATTTGCCACCCGCTTGAACATCCCCGTGGTCAACACCTTCATGGGCAAAGGAGTGATCCCCTACACCCATCCCCTGTCCCTGTGGGCCGTTGGCCTGCAACAGCGGGATCTGATCAGTTGTGGCTTCGACCGCACCGATCTGCTGATCGCCGTCGGCTACGACCTCATCGAGTACTCTCCCAAGAAATGGAACCCCGACGGCACCATCCCCATCGTTCACATCGCTGCCCTGCCCGCAGAAATCGACAGCAGCTACATTCCGCAAGTGGAGGTGGTGGGAGACATTTCCGACTCCCTGATGGAGATCCTGCGCCGCTGCGATCGCACGGGCAAGCCGGATCCCTATGGCCTCAGCCTGCGGCAGAACATCGTCCGCGAGTACACCTGCTATGCCCACGATCAGAGCTACCCGATCAAGCCCCAAAAGCTGATCTACGACCTGCGCCAAGTCCTGGAACCCGAAGACATCGTCATCTCCGATGTCGGCGCCCACAAAATGTGGATGGCCCGCCTCTACCACTGTGACAAACCCAACACCTGTCTCATCTCCAACGGCTTTGCCGCCATGGGCATCGCCATTCCGGGGGCCTTGGCCGCCAAATTGGTGCATCCCGACCGGCGCATCGTGGCCGTAACCGGAGATGGAGGGTTCATGATGAACTGCCAAGAGCTGGAAACTGCCCTCAGGGTGGGCACTCCCTTTGTAACTCTCATCTTCAACGATGGCGGCTATGGGCTGATCGAGTGGAAGCAACACAATCAATACAACGAGGCTGCTTTCGTCAAGTTCGGCAATCCAGACTTCGTTAAGCTGGCGGAGAGCATGGGCCTCAAGGGCTACCGTGTCGAAAAGGCTGCCGAGCTGATCCCCATCCTGAAGCAGGCCCTCGAGCAGCCGGTGCCCACCCTCATCGACTGCCCTGTCGATTACAGCGAAAACCTTTACCTAACCCAGCGGTCGCAAGCGTTGGTCTGCGAGGCTTAGGGGACGAGATGGATGTGAATGCGAGATTTGAGCCGAGTTGGGGCATAGTAAGCCCAGGGTTGGCGGCCTCTGGGCAGTCCAGACTTATGTATCTTTACCGTTGACCCTTAGCAGCCGAGTGCAGTGAAATAGAGGCATTGTGGGTGACCCGCTAGCATGAACGATCTTCCTCCCCCTCCTTTTACCTCGCGCCGCGCCGGCGCTGCCAGCAAAGCTCTGGCCATCGCCAACGTCAGCATTACCCCCTTTGGCCGCAAGTTAAAGGAGCTGGGCTTTGCCGACGATAAGCAGATCCAGGACATCCAAAACGCCCTCAAAGCGGATCGAGAGGGCAACAGCAAGGCCCTGGCTCTGGTGGTCAAGGATATCGTGGGCAAAGAGATCACCCCTGACCTGGAGCGGGCTTACAAACGGCAGCAGCTCTTTGAACTGAAAATCATCTACGGGATCCCCTCCCTGGATGTCGACCTGGAGCCGGTGGAGATCTCCGAGATGATTGGGCTGATCGACTCGATCTTGCCCCTCGACATCTGCAACCGCTACAAATTCTTGCCCATTCGCCGTCGAGACAATCAGGTGACGGTGGCGATGGTCAAGCCAGACAACCTGCAGGCACTGGACGACATTCAACGGCGCTTCCGCATCCAGGGGCTGAAGCTGCAGCGGCGGGTCTTCACCCAGCGGGATTTCGAGACCCTGATCAGCCGCTACATGGATGCGCAGGCGGAGCTGCTGGCCATCAAGGGGATCAACGACGCGGCTGCTGCCCAACAGGCGGCTGCTGCCCAACAGGAAGAAGAGGTGGTGGTCAACACTGCCGAAATCGATCTGGATGCTATTGAGGATGTGGCTGCCGATGAGGCCGGCGAGGGATCCCTGGAGCAGCAGGTCAAATCGGCAGATGATGCCCCGATTATTAAACTGTCCAACCAGATCCTGGTCAAGGCCCTGCAGGATGGGGCGTCCGACATCCACATCGAGCCACAAGAAGAATACCTGCGCATCCGCTTCCGCAAAGATGGGGTGTTGCGGCAGGCTTTTGAAAACTTTCCCAAGAAGATCGTCCCCGCCCTCACTGCCCGCTTTAAAATCATCTCCAACCTGAATATTGCCGAGCGGCGCATGCCCCAGGATGGGCGGATTCGGCGGGTCTTCAAGGGGCGCAAGGTGGACTTTCGGGTCAGCACCCTGCCCTCCCGCTATGGGGAAAAGATCGTGCTGCGGGTTCTGGACAACTCCGCCACCCAACTGGGGCTGGACAAGCTGATCACCGACCCAGAGACCTTGGAAAGCTTCAAGGAGATTGTCAGGCGACCCTTTGGCCTAATCTTGGTGACCGGGCCAACGGGATCCGGGAAAACCACCACCCTCTACTCGGCTCTGGCGGAGGTGAACGATCCGGGCATCAACATCAGCACTGCCGAGGATCCCATTGAATACTCGCTGCCGGGGATCACCCAAGTGCAGGTGATCCGAGAAAAGGGCATGGACTTTGCCATGATCCTGCGGGCCTTCTTGCGGCAAGACCCGGATGTGATCCTGGTGGGGGAAACCCGCGACCACGAGACGGCCAAAACCGCCATCGAAGCCTCCCTCACGGGCCACTTGGTGTTGACCACGCTGCACACCAACGATGCCCCTGGCGCCATTGCCCGTCTGACGGAGATGGGGATCGAGCCATTTATGATCTCCAGCTCGTTGCTGGGGGTGTTGGCCCAGCGCTTGATGCGCCGGGTGTGTACCGAATGTCGGATCCCCTACCACCCCACGCCGGAGGAGCTGGCCCGCTATGGCCTTACCCTCAGTGGCGACGGCGAGCAGCTCACCTTCTACAAAGCCAACAAGCTCTCCCCCAAAGAAGTGGAGCAGCGCAAGGCCACCGGCAAGCCCATCTGCGAGAAGTGTGGGGGCGTGGGCTACAAAGGTCGGGTAGGGGTGTACGAGTTCATGCGCATGAACGACCGCCTTGCGGACTTGATCAACAAAGAGGCCCCCACGGAGGTGATCAAAGAAGCGGCGGTGGAAAGTGGCATGAAAACCCTGCTGGCCTACAGTTTGATGCTGGTGAAGCAGGGCCTCACCACGCTGGAGGAGGTGGATCGGGTGACCCTCACCGACAAGGGTCTGGAAAGCGAGCTGAAGGCCCGTGCCAAGGCTCTCAGCACCTGCCGCAACTGTGGCGCGGCCTTGCATGTGGACTGGATGGACTGCCCCTATTGCCTGACCCCGAAGTTTTAGGAAGTCGGCTTGGCACTTGACGATGTTGGGGTGCCGACTATAACAGTCCTATACAGTTGCCTTTCTCACATGGCTTTGGCCGGCGGCTCTTTTGATAGACAGTTCTACTCGCCTTTGGAGAACCCAACCCTATGCCCCAACTGATGATCGAAGACCTCATGGAAGCAATCGTCCAAAAGGGCGGTTCCGACATTCATATCTCGGCGGGTTTGCCCCCCTACTTCCGCATCAATGGTCACCTTGAGCCGACAGAGCATGAGCCTCTCTCGGCAGAGGAGGTGCAGCGGTTGATCTTCAGCATGCTGAACAACAACCAGCGCAAGCAGCTGGAGCAAAACTGGGAATTGGACTGCTCCTATGGGGTGCGGGGGATCGGGCGCTTCCGCGTGAACGTCTACCGCGATCGCGGCACCTATGCTTGCGCCATGCGGGCCCTGGCTTCTGAGATCCCCAACATCGACAAGCTGGGCCTGCCGGATGTGTGTAAGGAAGCAGCTCGCCTGCCGCGGGGCTTGGTGCTGGTAACCGGCCCAACGGGATCTGGCAAATCGACTACGCTGGCTTCCATGATCGACATGATCAACCGCGAACGGGCCGAGCACATCCTCACCATCGAGGATCCCATTGAGTACATCTACACCCCCATTCGCAGCATCATCCACCAGCGGCAACTGGGGGAAGACACTAAGAGTTTTGCCAATGCCCTGCGGGCAGCGATGCGGGAGGATCCGGATGTGATCCTGATCGGGGAGATGCGGGATCTGGAGACCATCCAGTTGGCCATTACCGCCGCCGAGACGGGCCACCTCTGCTTTGCCACGGTACACACCAGTTCTGCCGCCCAGACGGTGGATCGCTTGGTGGATGTGTTTCCGCCCGAGCAGCAGCAGCAGATTCGCGTGCAGCTCTCCAACTCCCTCAAGGCCGTCTTCTCCCAAACTCTGGCCCGCCGCCTCAATCCCAAGCCAGGAGAGCCTGGACGGGTGCTGGTGCAGGAAATCATGGTGGTGACGCCGGCCATTGCCAACCTGATTCGGGAGGGCAAAACTGCCCAGATCTACTCGGCTATCCAGACGGGGGGCAAGCAGGGCATGAAAACGCTGGAGCAAGATCTGGCTAACCTTTACCTACAGGGCAAGATCGACTTCGATACGGCCATGTCTAAGACCTCTCGCCCTGAAGAGCTGCAGCGGCTTTTGGGCAACGTTACCGGGCCCTCGCCAGCCGCGGCTGCCCAACAACAGCGGCCAGCAGCAGTTGCCGCCCGTCGCTAAACTTCGTCTCCACCAGGCAGCGCTGGGATCCCGGGGTGAGGGTTCATTGCCGATCTCTAGCCGCTGACTTGATTTGTGGCTAAGCTCTAGCTGAGAGATTGTTGATCTGCCCAAGGTTTGGGCTGACTTCTCTTTTGCACCTGCGAAACATTTAAAGCCATTTCGTTATTTAGAGCGATCTAGCCGGGGGTACAGCCATGCCGCGCTACAAGGTTCGGGGGTTAAAGGCCGGTCAGCCGGTACGCCTGACGGTGGTGGCCAACAGCTTGACCGAAGTTCGTGCACGGCTGCGCCGAGACGGGATTTTTGCCAAACAGGAAGACATTCAGGAGGAGAAACCCTTCTTTTCCTTGGATACGTCTTTCGATTTCTCAATGCTGGGATCCATCGACATTCGCGACAAGGCAGTGTTCTCCCGGCAATTTGCTGCCTTGATCAACGCCGGCGTGTCGATGGTGCGCTCTCTCACCATCATGGAGGAGCAAACCGGCAACCCCAAACTCAAAAAGTACCTGCGGGCTATCCGAGCGGAGGTGGAGGCGGGGAAAAACCTCTCCGACTCCATCCGCCCTTATCCCGACGCCTTCGACGGCCTCTACTGCAGCATGGTGCAGGCGGGGGAGGTGGGCGGCGTGCTGGACGAAGTGCTCAACCGCCTGGCCAAGCTGCTGGAGGACATGGATCGCCTGCAGAAGCAGATCAAGTCAGCCATGACCTACCCGGTGGTGGTGACGATCTTGGCTGTCTTGATTTTCTTGGGCATGGTGCTGTTCATCTTGCCCACGTTTGAGAGCATCTACAACGACTTGGGTGGGGAGCTGCCCGCCTTTACCCAGTTTTTCATCAACATCAGCAAGTTCCTACGCACGCCCCAGTACAGCTTGGGGCTGGTGGGCTTTCTAGGGGCCGTCTATTTTGCTTTCCGGCGCTTTTACCGCACCCCTGCCGGCAAGGAGACCATCGACGCGCTGGCCCTCAAGCTCCCTATCTTCGGGGATCTGATCCAGAAGTCGGCGGTGGCTCGCTTCTGCCGCACCTTTGGCGCTCTCACCCGCTCCGGGGTGCCGGTGCTGACTTCCTTGGAAATTGTGCGCGACACCTCCGGCAACCAGGTGGTGGCCAACGCCATTGACGCCGCCCGCCAATCCATCTCAGAGGGAGGGCAGATTGCCCCTGCTCTGGACAAGGCCAAGGTCTTCCCAGTCATGGCCATTCAGATGATCAGCGTGGGGGAAGAGACAGGGGAGCTGGACGCGATGCTGATGAAGACGGCGGATTTCTACGAGCTGGAGGTGGAGGAGGCGGTACGCGCCCTCACCAGCCTGCTGGAGCCGTTGATGATCGTGATCCTGGGCGGTATGGTGGGCTGCATTATCGTGGCCATGTACCTGCCCATGTTCAACGTGTTCGAGTTGGTGAAGTAGCCGGAAGGGATCCCTCGAAGTTGGACGGTAAATTCTACACAGGTTCTGCTGCTGGCTCCCGATAGTTTGGGTCGAAAGAGGCAAAGTCAGAGCAACGGAGGAAAGGGATCCCATGCTGAGGCGATGGTTAGCGGCCCTGGTGCTGTTGTTGGGGGTGGGGCTGGCAGTTTTGCTTTCCGAACAGCCGACGGGATCCCTGGTGGGACGGGTGGAGCTACCGGCAGGGGTAGCTCTGGAGAGCGTCCGGGTGATCGCCGCCGGCCCGGCCACTCGCAGCTCCAGCTTGACCGCAGATGGCGAATATCGCTTGGATCGATTGCCTGTTGGGGAATACCAGGTGACGGTGCAGGGATCCGGCCTGGAAACGGTGGGCAGCCAGGGATCCGTTCTGGTGCGGGAGGGGGCAACGGCCCGGATCCCCACCTTGCGCCCTCAGCTTGTCCCCCCCGGTCTCTATCTCTACAGCACCAGCCAGGTGTTTACGACCGCAGAACCGGCGCGGCTGCAGTGGCGGGCCACCAGCCTGGGCTCGGTGCAGCTCAGCCTCTATCGCTTTTCCCTGACAGAGCTGCAGGGATCCCCTCTCTTGCGGGATTTGGCGGATGCTGGCTATGGCTCCCTGAATCCGGCTCTGTATCCCACCCTGCGGCGGGAGCTTGTGCGCAGTTGGCAGCAGCCGGTGCCACGACGAGCGGGAGAGGGGTGGACAGCCCAAACCTTGGAGCTGGGGATCCTGCCGCCGGGGGCCTACTGGGTGGAGGCGGAGGGCCGGGAGCCGCTGGCGCAAACGGCTGCACCCTTGCCCCGTTTCGACCATTGGTTTTTGGTGAGCGATCTCGGCCTCATCCAGAAGCAGGATGCCAGCCAGTTGGTGGTGCAGGCGGTGCACCTGCGGGAGCTGCGTCCCCTGGCCGGGATCCAGATCCAAGTTTTCGGGGAGTGGGGGGATCCCCTGACGGCCACCACCGATGCAGAGGGGCTGGCCCGCTTTGGCCTGCCGGCGAGAGAGGGTTCTTCCCTGGTGGTCTATGGCCGCAGTGCCGACAACACCCTGCAGGCTTTGTCCCGCAGCTACGCCTATGGCTGGAACCAGCCCCACCGGATCTACGCCTACACCGATCGTCCCCTCTACCGCCCTGGCCAAACCGTCTATTTCCGCGCCCTGGTGCGAGAGCAAACCCGCCTCACGCCGCCCCCCCCAGGACAAGCAGTGCAACTGACCCTTACGGCCCCCAACGGGGATGTGTTGAGCGAACAAACCCTGGCCACCAATGCTTTTGGCAGTGTCCATGGGGAGTTTCAACTGCCAGAAGAAGCGTCCCTGGGCAGCTACGGCCTGGAGTGGCAGGTGTCAGGGCCGCAGGGATCCAGCCGCGAATACACCTCTTTTCAGGTGGAAGCCTACCGCAAGCCGGAGTTTGAGGTGGCGGTGGTGCCCGACCGACCTTGGCTGGTGCGGGGGGGATCCCTGAAGGTGCAGGTGGAGGCCGAGTATCTTTTCGGCGCGCCGGTGGCCGCTGCCCAGCTTCGCTACCGGGTTTACAGCAGCCCCGACTGGAGCCTGCGCTATGGGCTGTTGCCCCGTTCTGCCGAGGAAGACTATTTCGCCGACGACCTGGGAGAGGAGCAGGGCTACTACGGCGGCTACGGCCAGTTGGTGGCGGAAGGGGAAGGGGTGACGGATGCCCAGGGGCGTGCCGTCTTTCACCTACCCCGCCTGTTGGCCGATCTGGACTGGGAAGAAGACAGCTACTGGGGCCCCCAAGAGGTGCAGCAGTTGCGCATCGAGGTGGAGGTGACCGATATCAGCCGCCGGACGGTAACAGGATCGGCGCGGGCCTGGGTCACGGCTGGCGAATTTGCTCTGTTTGCGGAAGTGAACCGCCACCTGCCCGCTCCGGGGGATACCCTCACCTACCGGCTGCAAGCCCGCGATTACGATGGCCGCCCCGTCAGCGCCACCGGAGAGCTGAGCCTGGAGCGCTGGCGCTGGGATCCCAAGAGCAACACCTACCAACGGCAAGGTACCCTGCTGCGGCAGCCTTTTCAGATTGTCAACGGGGAAGGCAGCCTCGACCTCCACCTGCCCGCCGACCTGGAGCCGGGAGACTACCGGGTGCGGTTGACGGCATGGGATCCCCGCCGTCAAAGTGCTCCGCACCGCTGGCGCGAACGGGTGCAGGAGGTGGACTATCTCTGGGTGGTGGAGCCGGGCAGCCCCCTGCAAAGTTGGGGATCCCTGCCCAGCCTGGAAGTGGTGGCGGATCGGCAGATCTACCAGGTGGGGGAGGAGGCCCAGATCCTGATAGTCTCGCCGCTGCCGGATGTGGCGGTGCTGGTGGGCATTGAGGGATCCCGGCTGCACCAGGTGCAGGTGCTGCGTCTCCAGGGGCATACGGCCACGCTGCGGCTGCCCATCCGCGGCGACTATCGTCCCAATCTCTACGTCACTGCCACTGCCATCGGCCCAGAGCGGCGGCTGTACCGAAGCGAGGCCCTGCTGCGGGTCTCCCCCTTGGATCGCTTTTTGCAGGTGGAGCTGCAAACCGATAAACCCACCTATCGACCGGGCGAGACCGCCCAAATCCAAATCCGCACCCGCGATGCCCAAGGGCAGCCGGTGAGCGCCGAGGTGGGCCTAGGGATTGTGGACAATGCCCTCTACCTATTGCGACCCGACTTCACCCCGGATATTCGCCGCTTCTTCTATGGGCGCCAGTACAACCAAGTTACCACCACTACCTCTTTCCCTCAGCAATATCCCGGCGGTGCTGACAAGCTGGCCGGCCAAGTGCGGGAAGACTTTCGCGATACCGCCGCCTGGTTCCCGGATCTGGTCACCAATGCCGATGGCCTGGCTCAGGTGCAGGTGCGCTGGCCCGACAACCTCACCACCTGGCGCTTGACCGCCCGCGCCGCCACTGCCGACACCCAGGTGGGATCCGCTCTTGCCACAGTCTCGGTTAGCAAAGACCTGTTGGTGCGCTTGGCCGCTCCCCGCTTTTTCCGGGTGGGGGATCAGCTCACCTTGGCGGCCATTGTGCAAAACCGCACGGGTCAAGCCCAAGCGGTGGAGGTGCGGCTGGAAGTTCCTGTTCCTGCCGGTGGGATCTTGAAATTGCAAGGCCCGGAACGACAACGCCTCACCGTGCCGGCCCAAGGAGCGGGGCGGGTGGAATGGCCTCTCCAGGTTCTGGGGGCCGGAGATACCTCTCTGCGGGTCTGGGCGGAAGGGAATGGGCTGAAAGATGCGTTGCAACTGCGGATCCCCAGCCAGCCTTTCGGCGCTGTGCAACGGTTCTCCCAGGTGGGTCGGGTGCAGGAGGGCAGCCTTGACTTATCGCTGGATTGGCCCGCCACCTGGGTGCCGGGATCCCGGCAGCTTCACCTGGAACTGGCCGCTAGCCCGGCAGCAACCCTGCTGGAGCCGCTGGATTACCTGGTGGAGTTCCCCTACGGCTGCACCGAGCAAACCCTGAGTCGCTTCTTGCCCGCCCTAGCCGTCGCCCAAGTCAGCAAGCAGTTGGGCTTGAACCTGCGCTCGCAAACCCTGGAGCGGCTGCCCCAGGTGCTTCGATCGGGCTTGCAGCGACTGGAGGGATCCCAGAACTACGATGGGGGCTGGGGCTGGTGGGCCCATGACCGGAGCAACCCCTATCTGACCGGATACATCCTGCAGGGATATCATCTTGCCCAAGCCGCCGGCTATGCCCTCAAAGATTGGCAGGTGCGGCAGGCCTTGGACTATCTGGCCGCTCAACTGGCCCAGCCACAAGCCCTCTCCCCGGATCTGCAGGCTTTTGTCGCCTACAGCCTGGCCCTCTGGGATCCCGCTTTGGTGACTGCCGACCTGCCGCCGCCGGAGCGGCTCTCCACCTTTGGCCTGGCCTACCGAGGGCTGGCCGCCCTGCAACTGGGCCAGAGGGATCTTGCCCAGGCAGCCCTGGATGAGGTTCTGGAGCGGCGGCAACAGGATCCCCAAGGGCGCTGGTTTATCCCGGCTGCCTCTTCCTTGGCAACCCACGAGCGCTCCACCTACGACGACATGGAGGTGGCCGGCCCGCTTTTGCAATTGGCCGTTCGGCTGCAGGATGACCGGGCTGCCCAGATTGCCGAGGCCCTTCTCCAGCAGCGGCAAAACAACCGCTGGCGCACCACCAAAGCCACCGCCGATGCTCTCCTCGGCCTGTCCGCCTACTACCAAGCCCAGCAGCAGCAGCTTCCCGGCCCCGGCGAGGTGCGGGTGTTGGATGGGACAACCGGATCCCTTCTTGATCGCTGGCAGGCCGGCGCTGGGGATCCCCGCTATGGGCTGGATTGGGCTGACGCAGAAGTGGGGAACCTGAGCAGCCTGCGCCTGGAAAAGTCCGGCCCCGGCCCCCTTTACTACAGCTTGAGGGGAGAAGCCTTCGTCCCCAACCCTCTGCCCTCTCAAGCCCAAGGCTTTGCGGTGAGCCGCAGCTACTTCCGCCTACAGCCCCAGCCCCAACCCAACGGGGAGATCCGCTACCGAGAGCAGCCGCTGCGCCCTGGCGACACAGTAAGGGCCGGAGAAATCCTCCTGGCCCGGTTGACGGTGGAAGCCGAGCGGGACAGCCACTACGTGGTGGTCGAGGATCCCCTGCCCAGCGGCGCCGAGATCACCTCCCAGGATCCGCGAGAGTTCACCGGCTTGGCCCCAGACTACTGGTGGGACTGGTTTTGGACCCGCCAAGAGAATCGGGATGACCGCGTGGCCTTTTTCAGCACCGAGCTCAAGCAGGGTCGCCATGAGTTTGTCTATCTCTTCCGTCCGGAGATCCCCGGCCAATTCCAGGTGGCTCCTGCCTTGGCCGAAGAAATGTACGATCCCAGCCGCCATGGCCGCAGCGCCGCTTACTCCCTCGAAGTTCTCCCTTGAATGCCTCGAACCTGCCCACTTGGCCAGAAACAAAGTAACCAGTTGCGTCAGTGTGGCCCAAGGGCTGACGCAATGAGCAGCTGCGCATGGCTGGGCCGCCCCCAAAGCACCTGCTCCTGTTTGTAAACGACCATGCCGGGCGGGGATCCCTTGGGTTTGAACACCAGTTTCGGGCGAGTGTAGACTACCGGCACCTGTTCGCTGAGGCGACCGCGGCTGAAATGGGCCGCCAAATCAGCAGCCGCCTGCAGATCTTCGCTTTCTGCTACAGCCCCGGGGGGCAAGCGCAGCAGCACATGACTGCCGGGGATCTCTTGGGCATGAAACCACCAATCGTGTTCCTGAGCCACGCGAAAGGTGAGCTGATCATTTTGCAGGTTGTTGCGCCCCACCCAAATGGAGAAGCCACTGGGGCTGGTAAAGCGGTGGGGGTTGAAGGTTGCCGGTGAGGCATGTTTTGAGCTCGCCCGCAGAGACTCTGTCCCGCTGTTGCGAGTGGGACTCTCCAAGTAGCGCTGTTCAATCAGCTCGGTCTCAATTTCCTTGAGGGTGGTCAAGTCTTGGGGATCCCGATAGGTTTCCAGCTGCTGTAGAGACGCTTCCACCTGCTCGAGGTAGAGGATCTCTTGGCCAAGCGCCTCTTGTAGGGGCCGGATAGCATCCTGGGCCCGTTTTTGTTTGCGGTGCTTGCGGTAGTAGGCTTGGGCATTGAGAATGGCATTTTTTTCGGGGTCGAGAGGGATCTTGACCGTCTGGCCGCTGGCAAAATCCGGCAGCTCGATGTGATGCAACCCTGGCCGCCAGAGGTGGAGGTGGGCCATCAACAAGTCGGCAGCCTGCTTGGAGGCTTCCGCCTGGGTGGAGTCGGCCAGCATTGCCTCAAATTGCTCTCGCCGCTGATAGAGCTTTTTCAGCAGGGTGGATACCCTTTGCAGCAGACGGTGGCGCTCTCGCTCAAACTGTTCGCGGTTAAGCTGAGCCTGGTAGTAGCCTTCCAGAAGTTGGTGCAGATTGAGTCGAGAAGGTTGTTGCAGGGACTCCGTCCCGCTAACGGGAACGGCACCGCTTGCCCAGCCGAGAACGGTGTATCCCTGGGGAGTGGGAGCTGGGTCAAACTGGCCTGTTTCCAGACGGGTTAACCAGTCTTGCCACCTGGCAAACAGTGCCTGCCAATCGCGGGCAGAGAGGTGATCGGTGGAGGTTTGCGGCGGGATCCCAGCCTGATGGCACATCGCTTCCACCAAGTGCCGACTGAGGCCGCGATAACAGCGCAACAGCCGTTGGCCGATGGGGCCGGGGATCAGGGCAACGCGCTCTTGCCAGCAGGAGAAGGGCTCGGATCGCTGCGGGATCGGGTCGGTTAGGGCCGGAGGAGCCTCGTAGGGCAGGCCCGGCTGCACTGGACGGATTCGCGATTGGCGCTCGCTTACCCCATGGCCACTGGCCAAGATCATGCCCGCCTCGTCCACCAAAATGGCATTGCTGTGCTTGCCCATCACCTCCAGGTAGAGATGGCGATAAGGGGGATCCCCGGGCCGAGGGGCAAAGCGCAAGTCAATCACCCGTTCCCAATCCTCCAGCAGAGCCAGCTCCGTCAGAGCCAAACCCTTCAGGTGCCGTTGGAGGAACTGGCTAAATTGAAAGCCATCCGGCTCTTTGGGAGGAGGCTGACAGAGGTGGAGACGGGCCGCCTGAGGGTGCCAGCACAACAGCAGGCAGGGACGGGCAGTGAGGGTGCGCAAGCCAATGACCACCGTCCACAGATCGGTCTGTTGGATCCATTCCACGCGGGCAGGCAACACTAGATCCCGACCTGTCTTAGCCTGGGCTAGATCTGCCAGCACAGCGCGCAGGGTGGTTAAATCAACCGGCTGCATCCCTGTTGCTCCTTCGCTACGCAATGCTCAGGCGGCTGGTCTGAGGCTG
The DNA here is from genome assembly GCF_054058195.1 of Thermostichus sp. OS-CIW-29. Classification (NCBI taxonomy): domain Bacteria; kingdom Bacillati; phylum Cyanobacteriota; class Cyanophyceae; order Thermostichales; family Thermostichaceae; genus Thermostichus; species Thermostichus sp. OS-CIW-29. The sequence goes on along the minus strand of NZ_JBSSAB010000016.1, from coordinate 11,152 downwards.
GCTTATTCTGACCCTTGGCCCGCAGATCCGACGCCCCCGACAGATGTTGAGACGGGTCTGGAGTGGCTGGTGAAAAACTCTGGGCAAGTTTTACCGGGTAGTTTCACCACCTCTATCCCTATGGTGCTCCGCACCGCCGAGGCGACTGGCTGGGCAGGAGTATCCAACTCGGCAGAACAGAAGGGGTTGACCGCCTAATCTTCGTCTTCATCTTCTTCGTCATCTCCGTCTTCCCATTCCTCATCGAGATCCAGCAGCAGGGCATAGAGCTGATCAAAAAGCTCTGGCGGCTCATCGGGGGTGAGCAGGTAGGGATCCCCTTCGTCAGGCAGAGCGGCGTAGAGCAAAACGGGATCGAGGGGGGTAAAGATGCCGTATTTCTTCTCTTGGTAGAAAAAGGTAGCTAGCAGTTGAAACTCCTGGGCATCTTCCTCGCTCTCGCCCAGCTCGAACACATCTTCCTCTTCGACTGGGGGCAATTCCCCCTGAACCGTGAGGATGTCGAAGCCATTTTGCTGCAAGGTGAGGTTCAACTCCCCCAAGACAGCCTGGATGGTGGGCAGGGTAGCCTGTAGCTCTTCGGGATCCGGCTCGTCCAGGATCCCTTCCATGTTGGCATCGCCGTTCACCGCTTGGCTGGGTTCTTCTTCCCCTTCCCAAACCAGCACTTTGATCACAGCATCAACGGGAGTCACCAGAGCATAGGTCTGCTCGTCGATGACCACCTGCCGCAGGATCTCGCACTTGAGAGGCTGGTTTTGCTCGTCGCGGAGCACCAAGGTTTCATGGGATTCAGTCATTGAAAACAGCCCAGGGTAGGAAAGACGGGGGTGTACAGAAGCTCATTCTCCCATGTTCTGCCCCCCTGCAATGCTGAGGGATCCCTTCCAGGCCCACCGGCAGAACTCTATGCTTCGGCTTCTCCTTCTGCTTGGGTTAAGGCTTCCAGAGCCAATAAAATCTCCTCTTCTCGGCGGGCGTAGGTTTCTTCGTCAATTTCTCCCAAATCTAGCTGAATTTGCAGGGCCGTAAGTTCTTTTTGCAGGTTTTCTTTGCTATCCAGCTGTGCTTCGGCGCGTTCTTGGATCTGCTCTGCTAGCCAAAGCAAACTTTGGGCCGGCCAAGTCAACAATTGCCAAACCATCCCAGGACCCCTAAAGCAGATGATGAGTCTTCGTAATCCTATCAATTTGGATTCTCAGGTGGCCATTGCCCCGGCCTAGCCGTGAAACTTTTTGTTCCCTTCCTCCCAAGCTGGAAAGACTGGGACACGCACGAAGCGCCAGGGGAAACACTGGCTATTGGTGCTCAGGCAAGTCCTAGCCGCGAAGACTAATCCTCTCGCTGGTGCTTCTCGATCCACTCCATGAGCTCCCCCTCGGAATGGGTACACAGGCGCTCTCCCGTGATTGGGTCTTGGACAGACCACCAGACCATGCCGCTGCCATCTACCCACTGCCGCACCCGCAGTTCATCGCAGGCCGCCAAGACTTCCTTCAAGCTCTGCCAAAGATGGCGCAGTCCTCTGAAGAGCGCTGAAGAGAAGGGATCCCTGCCGCCGTACTCGGCTGCCAGCTGCCGCTCTTCTTGTTTCAGCAGCTCCATCAAGCGGGTGTTGTTGGCCGCCCTAGCTGCTTCCAAACGACGGGCCAGGGAGGCTGCTATGTTTTGGCGATGGCGGGCCAGGAGACTTGTCCCCCTCATTTCAGCGATTGCACTCATAAGGCTGCTCTACATACCAGTACCTCTACACGATCAATCCTACCAAAAAATCTGTAGTCAAGGATACGAAAAGTGCAAAACCATCGGTCCTGCACGCTAACGTGCGGGATCCGATCCCAGTGCCCTGCCTGGGAGCTGCCGGAAGTTAATCCAACAAGGGGCCACCTGAGCAGCTCAGATCAATCGGCGGCTTCCCCGGACGGATTTAACGGGGGCTAATCCACAGGCAGCAAATTCAAGCGGAGCGGCAACCGGAGTTTTTCCGCGTCTTGCAGGAAAAAATGCTTGCAAGCCTACTTCCACGGAGCTGCCACAACTCGGAACGAGCCGACCAAAACAGCTTAGGCAGGAGGTGGAGAGGAAAAGGATGGGGGACTATCAACTTCAATGTAGCCTAACCCTCTCTTCTGGACGATGGTCCGTAGCTCCTGAATCAACTTTTGATCTTGGGAAGCGGTACGTGCTCCTGACTCGGCAGCCCATTCTTTCAAGCTTTGAATTTGGTCACGAGCAATGGCGGCTAGAGGAACCGTTTGGCGGGTGGTGCCCCAGGAGTAACGATACAGCCTGTTAAGGAACTAAGGGGCACAGTAGCAACACTTAGCAAACCAACTTCGGAAGCAGGACGGGTTGATAAGTAATAAAGAGGTCTCCACTATCTGCTCTATGCTACACTTCCCAGCTTCTAGCGAATGGGTTGGCATATCCCTCTCTCCTTCCTCTTGAATACTTGTATCCTATTTTTAATAGGCTGTAGCAACAATGTGAGTCTAAAGAAAGGTGTACTCGTCGTAAAGGGATCCCTTGAACAAAGCGCCGTTCAGGTTAGCTCCCCGCAGGTTGGTGCCCCGCAAGTCGGTTTGGCTCAAGTTGGCTTCCTGCAAGTCTGCTTCTCGCAAATCAGCTCCTCTTAAATCCGCTCCGGTCAAGTCCGCTTGCTGCAGGTAGGCTCGGCGCAAATACGCATCTGCAAGGTTAGCTCGGGCCAAGCTCCAGCCGGAACGCGGCTGGTTGAGAACCCGCCAAACTTGTTTCCACTTGGGATCCAATTGGGTCTGGGCGTCTAGGCGTGTCCCCTGCAGGACGGCCTGGCTGAGATCTGCCCCTTGTAGGTTGGCTGAGGTTAAGTCGGCCCCGCCGAGGTGGGCTTCGCGGAGATTGGCGCCGCGCAGATCGGCATGGACAAAGTTAGCCTCTCGCAAATTGGAGCCCTGCAAGTCCGCTTGCAGTAGGCGAGCTTGGCGCAGGTTAGCCTTTTGCAAGGAAGCCCTGCAGAGGATGACTTGGCTGAGGTCTGCATCGGCAAGGTTGGCTTCATCCAATTGGGCCGAGTGGAGATAGCCCCCGCAAAGATTTGCCTCCGACAGATCCCTGCCCACCAGATCTCGTCCTTCCTGCTCCCAGTTGAGGATTTGCCACACCTGGCGCCACTTTTCTGCAATTTGGGTCTCAGGGGTAAGGTGGGCGCTCCGCAGCAGGGATCCCCGCAAGTCCGCTCCCACGAGATTGGCCTGATGCAAATCGGCGTCAGCCAAAACGGCGCTGCTTAGGTTAGCCCCCATCAGGTTGGCTTGGCGCAAGTTGGCTTGCCGGAGATTGGCCTGGCTGAGGTTGGCATGGCTCAAGTCCGCCCCTTGCAGATGGGCTCCCTCAAGGCGGCTATGGCTGAGGTCAGCGTAACAAAGAATGGCTTCAGTTAGGCGGGCATTGTTCAAATCAGCAGCTTTTAGCTGGGCCCGCCATAGGTTAGCCTGACGTAGGTTTGCTCGACACAGATTGGCTTGTTCCAGGAAGGCTTGGCGCAGGTTGGCATTCACCAAGACAGTTCCCACCAAAATGGCCCGGCACAGAACTGCTTCAGCCAGACAAAGGCCAGAGAGGTCGGCCCCGCTGAGGAGGATCCCTTGCAGATCTGCTTGGTAAAGCCCCAGGGCGCTGAGATTCAGCTGCTTGAAATCCCGTTCCCCCTGAGCGTATTGGTGCAGCAGTTGCTGGACGGGGCTGAGCATGATTCCTTATCTACCAAATCCACCAGGAGATCCTGGCCGCGAACACAGACAGGGTAAGCCGATAGGTAGAGGGTGTTACGGCAGCCAAACCACTCGTAGCGGTGATCCCGGATCTGTTTGTAGCCCAGATCCCCCAGAAACTTCAAGCCAGGAAAGTTGCGGTACAGAGCCAGCCACACCTCCCCGCTCGGCAAAAGGGCGGCAATTTGTTCAATGGCAGCGGATCCCTGCCAGCGGCGCTCTGAGTGCTCCAGATCGATGAGAATCATCCCCAGCTCCACCTGCTCCGGTGGGATCCCCCATTGGGCCAGGGTAGAAGCATCTTGCATGGGGGCATAGCAAAACTGCCGTCCGCGATCCAGTTGCTCCAAGAGCTGAACGCCGGTGGCACAGAGGTTGCAGAGGCCGTCGTAGATAACCATGTAGGGCATGGTGGGATCCCTCAGGCGGGCTGACCCAAAATCTGTGCTTGGTACTGGGCTTCGGTAAGCAGTTGCCGAGGCTGCCGCTGCAGGAACACCCGACCCATCAGGTGATCGTATTCGTGCTGAAAGATCCGCGCCGGAAAATCCTGCCAGACCACCCTTTGCTGAACGCCTTCTGGAGTGTAATACTCCACCTCCACTTCGCGGGCGCGGGCCACCAGACCACGGCAATTGGGCACACTCAAGCAGCCTTCCCAACCCAGCACCTGTTCAGAACTGCAAGCCAGCAGACGGGGGTTAACCATCACCAGAGGCTGCATTTGCGGCGCTTCCGGGTAGCGGGGATTGGGACGAGAGGCCACGATCAGCACTTGGAGCAGGGATCCCACCTGAGGAGCAGCCAAGCCCACCCCCTGCGCCTCTTTCAGGGTAGCCAGCATGCCTTCTATAAGATCCTGCAAGGCCGGCGTTTTGAACTCCGTCACCGGCTCGGCCACTTGCGTCAGGATGGGATCCCCCAATTGGCGTAGGCGAAAAGTCATGGCTTGCCCCAAGCAATTCTTCTTCTCAGTCTAGCGGGGATCCCTGAGCAGCCTAGCGGCTCTTGCCAGTAGCCACCAGTTCCAGGGCCAGCTTGGAGCGCTTCAGCCCTTCTGGGATGGGGATGGGGTAGTGGCCGGTAAAGCAAGCGGAGCAGAACGAGTTGGGATCCCGGCCCGTGGCAGCCAGCATGCCTTCCCAGCTCAGGTAGGCCAAAGAATCCACTCCAATCTTCTCGGCGATTTCCTCTACGGAATGCTGGGCAGCAATCAACTGATCCTGGCTATCGGTATCGATACCGTAGAAGCAGGGATGGGTGACCGGGGGGCTGGAAATGCGCATGTGGACCTGGGTAGCCCCCGCCTGGCGCAGGGCCTTGACGATTTTCTGGCTGGTGGTACCCCGCACAATCGAGTCGTCCACAATAACAATCCGCTTCCCCCCCAGCACATCCTCCAGGGGGTTGAGCTTCATGCGAATGCCCCGCTCCCGCATGGATTGGGTGGGCTGAATAAAGGTGCGGCCCACGTAGCGATTTTTGATCAGCCCTTCGGTGTAAGGGATCCCCGACTGGCGAGCATAGCCAATGGCCGCCGGCGTGCCGGAATCGGGAACGGAGATCACCCAGTCGGCCTCTGCCGGAGCCTCCTTGGCCAGTTGTTCTCCCAGCCGCACCCGGTAGGAGTAGAGGCTTTCCCCGTGCATCCAACTGTCGGGGCGGGCGAAGTAGATCATCTCGAAGATGCACAACTTGGGGGTGGCCTCCGCCCAACGCACCGATTGCAGCCCCTGACGGCTGATCCACACCAACTCTCCCGGCTCCACCTGCCGCAGAGGGTCGGCCCCAATGATATCCAAAGCACAGGTTTCTGAAGCCAACACGTAATGCAGCGGCTCGGCCTCGGGGTGGCTGAGGGTGCCGTCGCTGCAGATGATCTCCAGCATCTCTGACTGCAGCAGCTCATCCAGAGCGGGGTTGCTGCTCAAAAGCCCCAACACCAGCGGACGCACCCCATAGGGATCCCGTGCCCCGATCAGGCCCTCTGGCGTGCCGATCACCAGACTAAAAGCCCCCTGACAGCGGCGCAAAGCTTGGCAAGTGGCCGCGATCCAATCTTGACCTTGGTTCACCGCCTGGGCAATGGCGTGGGCAATACACTCGGAGTCGGTGCTGCTGGTTAGGTGCCGGTCGGCGGCCTCCAGTTCCTTCCGCAGCTCTTCCGCATTGACCAAATTGCCGTTGTGGGCCAGAGCCAGCGGCCCCAGGCGAGTCTCCACGATCACCGGCTGAGCATTGGCCACACGGCTGGATCCAGTGGTGGAGTAGCGGGTGTGACCAACCGCCAGATCCCCGGTCAGTTGGGCCAAGTTCACTTCATCGAAGACCTGGGAGACCAAGCCCATCGCCTTGTGAACCCGGCAAAAGGATCCCTCAAAAGTGGCGATCCCTGCCGATTCTTGGCCGCGATGCTGCAAGGCAAATAGGCCAAAGTAGGCCAGCTTGGCCACCTCCTCTCCTGGAGCCAGGATGCCAAAGACCCCGCAAGCCTCTTGCAGCTCTTCCCGGGCATACCCCGCCCCGCTGATGTTTTCTGAGGGGTACAGGGCATCAACGCCAACGGCAGTCTGCCCCTCTGCTTCTCCACAGCCAGAAGATGGTTCTGCTCCCGCCCTTGCTGCCATGGATCCTCGTCTTGCTGTCACGCTTACCAGTCTAACTCGGCCCAGGTCATTCCCCTCTATCTGGCTTCACCCCCAAAGGGGGAGTCCACAGGTGGGGTTTGCAAAAAACTAATGCTCTATCTATAGTGTTAGCAGCGTGTGAGACGCTCCTGCTTTTGCGGCTGAGGAAGCAGGTTGGCCGGGTTTTTGAGTTGAATGCCACCGAAGCTCGGCTCTCCCAGAACCGGCAGGATCCCAAAGCTTTGTGTTGTGAGGAGTCAAACCCCATGAGACAGCAGCCCCATAGGTTCCGTCAGAGCTGGACGTTAGCAGCCTCCTCTGTAATAAGGGCCAGTATAGCCGCTCTTCTGTCGTTGTCACTTGTGGCTTGCCAAGAAGATGCCGGCGAACAGCCTGCGGTTACCATCACGCCGATAGCGGTGGTGGCTCCAACGCCCACTCCTTTCCTCATCCCCAGTCCTGTCCCTACGCCGCTGCCCACCCCTCTGCCTACCCCGACCCCCACTCCCCTCTTGAATCCTTTCCCCACTCCCAGCCCCTCTCCCACTGCTTCCTTTGCAGCAGAGCCGCCTTCGATTGCCGTGGTGGCCCTGACGGACGCGCGACAGACAGTACCCTTCAACGTGCTGGTGGCCGTGACGACTCCTGCAGGTTTGGGGGCCGGCATCAGCTTCCGGGTGGAAATCCGACAAAGCCCCCTCACCCTCACCTTTGATTTCACTGCCGCTGCCGTCGGCTGTCAGCCCAACAGCAGAGCCTGCATTGGCACCATCCCCATCACCATTCCCACTTCTGCTCCCACCGGGGATTATGAGGTGACGGCAATGGTGGCGGATACCCAGGGCCGAATTGCTTCGGCCAAAGCTCCTTTACGGGTGTTGCCTGCGCCCAGTCCCTCCCCCTCGCCAACGCCGACCGGCACCCCCAATCCCTTTCCCTCGGTATCCCCTTCGCCCAGACCCAGTCCCTCTCCCAGTCCTTCGCCGACGCCCAGCCCCAGAAGCTTCTAACTCCCTCAGGCAGTCTCTCTTGTCGATTCAGGACTAAGGTAGCTCTTGAAGAACTCGCTTCAGGGTGGCGATCAGGTGTTCAATATGGGCTTCCTCGATGATCAAAGGCGGGGAAAGGGCAATGGTATCACCTGTAGTGCGAATCAATACCCCCCGCTCGTAGCAGCGCAAAAACGCTTCAAAAGCCCGCGCTGTCGGTCGGCCAGGGATCCCTTCCAATTCAATTGCCCCCACCAAGCCGAGGTTGCGCACATCGATGACATGAGGCAAGCCCCGTAGGGAATGGAGAGCCTCCTCCCAGAGGGGAGCGAGGTTGGCAGCCCGCTCGAACAAGCCTTCTTCTCGATACAGGTTCAGGGTAGCCAAGCCGGCGGCACTGGCAACTGGGTGGCCGGAGTAGGTGTAGCCGTGGAAAAACTCGATGGGGCTCCAGGACAGCGTCCTGCTGTTGTCCCCTGGACGGTGCAGGTCATCAGCGGAACCAGCAGCCTCCATGAAGGCGCTGTAGATCTCTTGCTTGACGATCACTGCGCCCATCGGGATGGTGCCATTGGTGAGGCCCTTGGCACAGCAAATCAGATCCGGCACCACCCCAAAGTAATTGGCCGCAAAAGGGGATCCCAGACGCCCAAAGCCGGTGATCACCTCATCGAAGATGAGCAGAATGCCGTATTTGTCGCAAATGGCCCGCAGCTTTTCCAAATAGCCCACCGGCGGCAGCAACACCCCCGTTGAACCGGCAACCGGCTCTACGATCACCGCTGCAATCGTGCTGGCATCGTGGAGAGCGACGATCCGCTCCAAGTCTTCTGCCAAGTGGGATCCCCAGCGAGGCAGGCCGCGGCTAAAGGCGTTTTGCTCCAGGTTGTGGGTGTGGGGTAGGTGATCCACTCCGGGAATGAGGCTGCCGAAAAACTTGCGGTTGTTGGAGATGCCCCCGACCGAGATGCCCCCAAAGCCAACGCCGTGGTAGCCCCGTTCTCGGCCAATCAGCCGCTGCCGGGATCCCTGTCCGCGTAAGCGATGGTAGGCGATGGCCATTTTCAGGGCCGTATCCACCGCCTCAGAGCCAGAGTTGGTGAAAAAAACGTGATCCAGTCCGGCAGGGGTGAGCTGGATGAGCTGCTCCGCCAGTAGAAAGGCTTTGGGATGGCCCATCTGAAAAGCTGGGGCGTAGTCCAGTTGGGCCACCTGCTGTTGGATCGCTTCCACAATTGGGGGGCGGCAGTGGCCGGCATTCACACACCACAGCCCGGCAGTCCCATCTAGGATTTGGCGTCCATCGTGGCTGGTGTAATACATGTCTCGGGCGGCAACCAACAGGCGCGGGTTGGCTTTAAATTGCCGATTGGCCGTAAAGGGCATCCAAAAAGGCTCCAGATTCAGCTCCGCTTGCAGGGCGACGGCTGCTTTTTCCAGGGTTTCTTGCATGGCTGGCCCTCCGGCAGTAGACGAGATTTCAAGCTGGCGAAGATGGAATCCCTGGATATTGGATAATTTTGAAAGGGGCTCCATCCTGCTAACGGGAACGATAGAGCAATCCTAATCGGCCTGGGAGGCCTCTGGAAAGTTAGTATTTTCGCTCCTGAGGGGGAAACCGGGTGATCACCACGGGGCGATAGCTGATCTGAGGGGATCCCTCGCGAAAGGCAGCCAAGGTGTGTTGTAAAAACCGTTGATCATCCCGTTGGGGGTAATCTTCCCGCGCGTGGGAGCCACGGCTTTCCCGCCGTTCCAGGGCGCTGGCGAGGATCAAAGCCCCCACCGTCATGAGGTTGTCCAGCTCCAGCGCTTCGATCAGCTCGGTGTTCCACACCTTGCCCCGATCGTCCAAATGCAAATCCCGCTCGTAACGCTGGCGGATCTGTTGCCATGTTTGGATCCCTTCTTGGAGAACCGATTCGGTGCGGTAGACGCCGCAATGCTCGGTCATGCAATCTTGAAATTGCCGCCGCACCTGATCAATGCGGCTCTTCCCTGATCGTTCCAGGAGCCCGGCAATCCGGCTGGCGGCCTGTTTGAGTAGGGATCCCTCGTCCACTTTCGGCAAGGCTCGACCTCTGACGGCTTCTACCATGGCTGCCCCTGTGCGCCGCCCGAAAACAACGCACTCCAGGAGAGAGTTGCTGCCCAGCCGGTTAGCCCCATGCACCGAAACACAGGCCGTTTCACCGGCAGCGAACAGCCCTTCCACACGGGTTTGGGCATCCCGCAGTACCTGCCCCTCCACCGTCACCGGGATCCCGCCCATGCAGTAGTGCACCGTCGGTCGCACTGGAATGGGATCGACAACCGCATCGATGCCCAAGTGGCGATGGGCCTCCTCCCAACAGAAGGGCAGCCGAGTGTGGATCTTTTCTGCCCCCAGATGCCGCAGGTCTAAGTAGACAAAATCTTTGCCGTCAATACCGCGCCCGGCCCGCACCTCCGTAACAATCGCCCGCGAGGTGATGTCCCGTGGGGCCAATTCCATCTGGCTGGGGGCATAGGCGGCCATAAAGCGCTCCCCCTTCCCATTGATCAGATAGGCCCCCTCTCCGCGCACTGCCTCTGAGATCAACACCCCCACCGGATACAGGCCCGTGGGATGAAACTGCACAAACTCCATATCCTGCAGAGGCAGGCCGGCCCGCGCCACCATTGCCATGCCATCGCCGGTGGAAGCAAAGTCGTTGGACGTGGAGTTGTAGATGCGCCCATAGCCGCCTGTAGCCAACATAACCGCCTTGGCCCGCAGCACTTCCAGCCGTCCGCTGGCCTGCTCCAACATCACTACGCCCTGGACTTGGTTGTCCTCCAGGATCAGATCCAGCACATACCATTCGCTGTAGAGTTTGACCCCAAAGCGCTTGAGGTTGCTCACCAACTCGTGTAGAATGGCCTGCCCAGTTTTGTCGGCGGCATAGCAGGTGCGCGGGTGGCTGTGTCCCCCAAAGGCCCGCTGGGCAATGCGGCCATCCGGCAGGCGGGAGAACAAGACCCCCAAGTGTTCTAGGTCGATGATCACCTCAGGGGCTTCCCGGGCTAGAATCTCCACCGCATCTTGATCCGCTAGGTAATCGGATCCCTTGACGGTATCGAAGGCATGAGCCTCCCAGGAATCTTGCGGATCAACATTTTGTAAGGCGGCGGCAATGCCCCCTTGGGCTGCTACCGAGTGGCTGCGAATGGGATGGGTTTTGGACACCAAGGCCAGGTCGAGGCTGGGATCCCGTCGCATAACCTCCAAAGCCGCTCGGCAACCGGCCAGCCCTCCCCCGATGATGACAATGTCGTGTTCCAGCATGGATGCAGGCAAGCTCTCGCAAAGGATTCCGCCACAGCCAGGATGGCGTTTTCCCATTATGGCCGGCCCCAGCAGCCTCTCCAGCAGCAGCTGAGTATAGCTCGTTATCAGCAGCGGTGCGGTGCCGTAGGCTTACCACTTTCTGCTGTAAACTACCCGACTCCGACCGCTAAAGCGGTACGGAGCGGGCTTTCAGTAGCCCTGAGCCTGCTCTGCTCCACCAGAGAACAAAACAGGCCCGAACCTCTAGGCTGGTTTACGGCAGCCCCCAAAAGCGCAATCACCTTCGCACCGTTAAAATCTGCATCCCCTTCCCAACCGCAGTGCCCGCATTTGAACTGCTTACCCTTGCGATAGGATTGAGCGGAGTCGGGATGAATACGCAGGCACTTGTGGCAGATCTGCGAGGTATAGGCCGCAGGGACAGCTACCACTTTGACACCCGCCCTCACAGCCTTGTATTCGATAAACCGCCGC